>CAZVJS010000001.1:0-35314 GCA_964627365.1 uncultured Candidatus Saccharibacteria bacterium
TGCAGCCATTCTTTATCTCTGCTGAATATATTGCCGAGTTTTTTGGCAAACAATCCTTGAAGTAGTTAGTTTATGGGGCGTCGTTAGAAGTAAAGCCGCCGTATTGATTTTGCTGGGGCTGGCAACTTGACCATAAACCACGATTAGCCTCTCTGGCTTCTTTTTGGTAGTTTAGGAATTCGTCTGACTTTGTAAACGGAAAGCCAGTATAAGCAAAGCCGTAACCTTGTTTGATAATCTCTGCGTTTACTAGTGTACCGTTTGGTAAATATATGTAGCGAAGTAGCCGCCCATAGCGATCACGGTTGGTGTTAAGTGGGTCGGCCTCTAGCCGCACATTATTGGCACCAATGAACTGCTTAGTAAAGCCAGCTGCAGCCATACCGAAGCATTGTACGGCTTTGCGTGGATCATGTGTTTCCGGTGTGTCTACCCCAATAAACCTGAGTTTTTCATTTTTGCCGTTCATGTCCACCACAATGGTGTCGCCGTCAACAAATTCAACCACGTGATACAGTCCCGGCTGAGTTGTCTGAACAGTTTGGGAAGCCTTATTGAACCAGCCATAGTGCTGGCCAACCAAAACCAACACAGCAACTGAAATGGTGCTCAGTGTAACTTTGTGTCTTCTACGAAGTCTGTACTTGCTCACCGTATAAGTTTATAGCGTACTGTCTGTATTCTGGATGAATTTTACTAACTAATCTTCAAATTTAAACTGTTTGGGAATTGTTTCAGGAGCTGATCCAAAATCACGACCGGCTTTATTGATAAGATGTACTTCTTCTATCTCTTGGATACGGGTGTCAAAAAAACTTAACTTAATAACGAAACGCGCCTGTGACTGGTGTCCTGTACCACGGCGATCTTCAAGCACACGAGCCTCATCAGACCGAAACAGCGCTGGATAGTACGGAGGCACCACTTCGGCTACAAGTCGGTTCCTTTGAATCACTAAAAGGCCGTTCCGAAAGTCACTTATCGTTCCCGTATACCAATGTCGTGTACTTCGTTCGGAAAGTCGTAACTCCACTGTCTGATCAATTTCAAAATCATTTATATTTCGGAGTGCTGAGGCAATTATTTCGGGCTCTTCTGGTTCACCCATGTCAATGGCCTCCCCGAGTTTAGACTGGACCGCCTGTGCTTCTTCATCATTTGCTCCCTCTGGCCAGTAGGCCAGCAAACGATCGGCATTTAACGGTCCTACAAATCCAGCTCGAACCGCCCTATCAACAAACTCAACGAACTGTTGATTTACCGCCGTAGAAAAGGTTCGAAACTCAGGACTTTCACTTGCACTCATAGCATCTATATTGTATCAAATACAACTAAATTGTGGAAAACATGCTGTTCACCTGAGGCGGTAGAAATCCAAGGCTTCTTCAATGGAGTTTACAAAAGACTGTTCAGCTGCTTGTGGGTCGAAGTAGCTTAGTTCAAAAAATACTCTTCCTACATTTTTAACACAGCTCGCAAAGGTATCGGTTTCGAGCTCGCGCGTCACAAGAGTATCGTGAATGTTTATGGGAACCAGGGCTGGCCATTCAACCGGAAGCTCGAATTGGGTTTGCTCTTCCCTGAAGACGACTATGCCGCGAGTTGTAGATTCGCCAGTGTCGTTATCTTTTGTCCATACTATATTTTGATCCCAAGTGTTCGGGAAGCCCTCTTGATTATAACGACACAAATCTTCTAGATCGAAACAATCCAAACTGCGTAATAAAGGCGCGATGAAATCGTAAAACTGCGGGTAGTCGCTGTGGGTGCCTTCAGACACATCCCAGAGTAACTGAAGTGTATCGTCCGAGAGATCTGCCCCCTCACTGGCTAGCAGACGGTTTGCATTGGTCATACCTAAAAAGCCACGATCGGCTGCTTCGGCTACATATGCGTCGAGCGGCGGTAGTTTTTCGGATCCGATAGGAGTGGGACTCACGAGTAGTTCGGAAGATGCCATAATCAACTTTCTTTCTTGCTATTTATTTTACACTACCTAAATTAACTTGTCTGGCTATATAATGGGAACAAAGGAAATAAATATCTCTATGTCTGCGTATTTATTGGTCGAAAAAAGGGGTTTCAGTCGTGACTGAAGTTTTGATGCCGTCGGCTGGCGAGGATTTATCTGATTTCTTTGCACCAGAACTCTTCGAGAATGAAACATTATTCAATAGAGAGCAAATAATTGATTTCTGTTTTACCCCACACGAGACTTCTTCAGGTCGTAAAATAGTCGACGTCAAACTCTATGAGAACGGTATAGGCACTTTCGCCAAGCTTGCCCCAACCTCTTCGTTCATCATGCCGCAGATTAGAGACAAATATGATGCCAACCATATAATGCGCCTGGGCAGGAACATCTGCGATCCGGAAGCCGGTCAGCTGCAGAATTGTGGCGCAGCACTAATTTCAGCTAACCATATCGAGCAGTACGTCGAGGACTTAAATACCTTTTTTGGCACAACTATTGAAGTGGACGACATTCCCTATCACGAAAAATTCGGCGGCTATCTTGTAACAGCCTTCGGTCATAGCCGGCAGCTTGGTGTGGGAGCAGTCAATCGGGACAATAACGGCGACTCAGATACTGGTACTCCTTTATTTTTTATGGTTTTCAATGATCCTCCATTCTGGAAAGTACTGGAAATGCAGGCGGTTGAGAATACTGGGCTTTTGCCGAACATGTGGGAGCGGTCGCGAGCTATCGTGCATTACAAAGCAATGCGAACACGCGATGGTGTAACACCTACACAGCAAGAAATAGCAGAAAAATTCGGTGTGGACAGCGACCAGGTCTGGCGCGCTGAGCGCTATGAAGCACTTCCTGGTGAAATCAAAGAGCTCGTTATGGAAGACAAACTCCCTTATTCCGGCTCCTTTGAGCTTGACAGGCTGTTCGATTTTTATAGCGAAGAAGATGTCATACAGTTGGCGCAGCGGCTAGCAGACAGAAAAGCTTCGACGGGTCAGGTAGTAGAAGAAGTCAAGAAACGTGTAATAGTTGCCCATCTTACTCCTGAAGTCTTTGTTCTAGTCGAGGCCGGTTCCATAACGCTGCCGCAAGCTCAAGAACTGAATCGTATGAAAGGCGTGGCCATAGGTTCTGACACCATTAATGAAATGGCCGAATGGATAAGTACCAAAAAGCCTGATATTAAAGAAATACGAAAGTCTGTTTCTGCCAAAATCGAACTTCAGCTCAGCGGCATACGAGCCATTTGGGACGAAGCAGATGGCTTGGATCCTGAAGATCGAGAGACAATGCTGAGGCAGCTCCGTGAAGAAGACAGGACGGTTCAGATTAGGACCAGCACTCACGAAGCACTCGGCAGAATATCAGGCATACGCGCTCTTTTTAACTCTGGCATCATCACGCCGGAGTATGCGCAAAAAGGCGTGGCCAAAGATGCCATTGGGCAAGATTTTAATGAATTGCTTGAACGTGTTGCTAACGGAGATGTAGAAGATATAGATCCTAGGCTATTGGAAGAGATTGAAGGCATTCTGGATATCGAGGAACAGCTTGCAACCGGCGAAATAACAGAAACTCCGCTGCAAATTGCCGCACGTACTATTTTGGCCAGAATACAGGCTGAGCATAGCGAACAAGCCAGTCTCTTTACTGCTTAGAAATCTATCCCTTTGTTTGCCAGATATTTATCATCAAAGTGATGGCGGATTTTAGTCATATCTGTAGCTATGTCTACCAAAGGTAGTAGCTTTTTAGGAAAATTCCGTCCAGTCAGACAAAGACTGGTGCTTGGAGCTTTATCTTTTATGAGATTTTCGAGTTGTTTTAGCGTTAGCAACTTGTCATTTACGGCGTTATTTATCTCATCACAGATAACTACCTCATATTTACCGCTGGTAGCGGCTTTGAAAGCCTCATCATATGTGTCTTGGGCAGCTTGTTTGTGCTGTTCATCAGTAATGTGCGTGGGACTTAGGTCACCAGCTTTATAAAAGCCCTTACCGCCCTTGTAGAAATATAACTGATCCTTGAACAGTGGCTGTATATCTCGTATAAAAACGTGCTCACCCACACCCCAATGCTTAATAAACTGAATAAAGGCTACATGCCAGCGGTTGCCGAGGGCACGTGCCATCAGGCCCAGGCTGGCGCTAGTTTTACCTTTGCCATCGCCTGTATAAACAATGACTACTGAATCTTTGGTCTTGAAGTCCTCAAATGACACGCCCTAATAATGCGGTTTTAGCCAGTTTTCCGCAAGGGGTCCGGCTGTTCTGCCGGTACCGATGCCTCGGTTTGTGGCTGGTCCAGTATTCTTCCAATGAATGTGCTGATGCGAAGAATGCGCATCTTTTTTGCTGCCTCCGGATTATCATGGCGGTTTCGATCTAGCTCTTTGAAGTCTGGACTGTCTTTTATGGCTTGGCGTGTAGTAACATCAAAATCAAGATTGAGGTCGAGCTGACCTTTGATAACTTCAGTAATCCCAAACAGGACATCAGCTCCAAAACGCAAGTGAGTCTTTAAAAATTTCTGTAATTCATCTGACATGCCTTCGATTTCGCTAGATTGTTTAGCGTATAAATCGACGACCGTTTTTGCTGCTTCTGGGTCAATTCGAATAAAGCGTTCAAGATCAAGCAGTGTTTCTTGTTCTTCGGGACTTGCTGCGCTCAGGTCAAACGCCGGCGCTTGTTCGAAACTATCACCTGCCATAACAACCTCTATTAATGACCTATTGTCAGTGTATCAAGATCCATAACCAGATATGTGATAATTCTCACATTTTTACTATATTTTGAGAATTTGGTCGATTCGGGGACGATCAAAGCCAAGAACAACTTCGCCATCAATATCAATAACAGGGGTGGCAACGTAGCCAAGTTTATCCTGAACCCAGCGGGCAGCATCCATATCTTGGCTGACGTCAACTTCTTTGAAAGGGATTTTCTTGCTAGCCAGATACGCCATTGCCATGTGGCAAAAGGCACAGGTTGGTGAGCTGTAAACGGTTATGTTCGGTGATTTCGTGTCATTCATATACATAGTATAGCATTGGAATTGTCGGCTCTGGTACATCAGCTCTGATACAATATAAGTCATGATCAAATTGGGACATATTTCTGGGCGTCTAGTAGCGCTGTGTGGTGTTGCTTTTGTGGTAGGAGCACTCTTGATGGTGGCTATTCGCTTTATTACTTACGACCCGCACACCGTTCATTACCATGCCAATTTCGCTCTTTATATAAACGGCCAACGCGACGAATTTAATGGTCCGGGCTACTACGAAGAAGTCCAAGCTTGCATGAACAATCACTCTAGCGATCCAAAAGTTCGGGTTCACATGCATAACAATGTAAATAGCGTTGTGCACGTTCACGACGCCGGAGCTACCTGGGGGCAGTTTTTCGCTAACCTCGGTTACAACCTTAGCGATACACTTGTACAAACCAACAACGGAACATATATATCAGGGGTTGATGGAGCCAAATTAACCTTTATGCTAAACGGTCAAAAAGTGGATGATATTGCCAACCGATTGATTGGGGACGACGATGTTATGTTGATCAGTTTTGGCAATGATGACCAAGCTGCCTTGCAGAAACAATATGACAGTATTCCAAAGAATGCGGACACCTATGATCATGGTCATGATCCGGCTGGTTGCGTTGGAAGCAAACCATTGACGTTTGGGCAGCGCTTAAAGATTGCGGTGGGTTTTAACGAGTGATGTACTTGCGAGCCCTGGTGGTCCCCTGTTATACTGGGGCAGTAAATGAGTAAAGCCGCCGCCAAGAGGAAGACGACGACAACTGCTGAGAGTGATCTGGAGCGGGCGGCTCGAGAGATGTCTGCAAAACAGCTGTTTTGGTCTAGTGCTCTGGATATGGGCTGGCAATTGGCTGCTGCTGTGCTCATCCCTGTATTTATAGGTGTCCAACTTGATAAACACTTCAATGCAGCCCCATCTTATACCCTGGCTGCCTTATTTATAGCTATAGGTGCAGCCTCTATGGTTGTTTATAACACATTGAAAGCCCTTAATAAGAAACAAGGAAAATCGAAATGATTGGTGGGGTGTTTTCAAAATTTGCGGCTGAGTCCGGTCCAACGGTGCACATTGCACCGAATGTACTGTTTATCTGGCACGGCTACCCTATTACTAATTCTATGGTCTTTGCCTGGATCTGTTCAGTATTAATTATTATTTTGCTAGTTACAGTTGCTCGACGAATGACTATCAGGCCTAAAGGTGGTGTTACGCAGTTAGTTGAAGCTGGGACGGAGTTTATTACTGGTGTATTAGAAAATAGCCTGGGTAGTCGTAAAAAAGCTGTGCAGTACACCCCATTCTTTGCCAGTGTATTTTTCTTTATTGCCCTAAGTAACTTACTGGGCTTGATCCCGGGGGTTGGCGAGGCTTTAACTTATCATGGCGTACCCGTTTTCCGGGCCTTTACAGCGGATCTCAATGGCACACTGGCCACAGCCACAATCACGCTAGTCCTTGTGCAGTATTATGCCGTTCGTGAATCTGGAGCCAAAGGGCACTTGCGCCACTACTTTGCTGGCAGCCTCAAAAATCCACTTACTTATCTGGCAGGTGTCTACGAAGTGTTTGGTGAGTTCATTCGTCTGTTTAGCCTGGCGCTTCGTTTATTCTTAAATGTGGCCATTGGCGAAATCATTATTGCTGTCTTTGCTTACCTTGGTAAATACGCAGCTCCAATCACCTCACTGCCTTTCGTGATGTTAGAGCTAGGTGTTGCCTTTCTACAGGCGTATATTTTTGTGATGCTTTCTATTACGTACCTATCGCTGGCAATTCACCATGGCGAAGGCGAAGAGGAAGATTTTGATGAGGCGTTCGGCGAAACCCTGCACCTCAAAGATATACCAAATGTTAGTCAAAGTAATAAGTAGTAAATAAAAGGAGAAAAGCATGCAATATTTTGCAGAAGTAACAGGAAGTCTCGACGTACTGGGTAAGGGTTTGATGCTTGGACTCGGTATGATCGGTCCAGCTCTGGGTATTGGTTTGATGGGCGCCGCTTTCATGAACGCCGTAGGTCGTAACCCCGAATCCGCCAAGTTCCTTGGTCAAATCCTGGTATTTGTGGCTATTGTTGAGTTAATGGCCTTGCTGGTGTTCGCTTCACTATTCATTATCAAGTAAAGGGAGATGCATGATACTACCACTTCATTTTGTAGCTGAATCAGCCGAGAATAGCTCAGGTTTTGGGGCGCTTGGTGTCAGTGCCAGTGCCTTCATCATTCAGCTCATCACTTTTGCCTTTGTGTTTGTAGTGCTCAAAAAGTTTGCCTTTACGCCAATTGTGAAGCTCTTGCAGGAACGTCGAAAAACTATAGATGAAGGTGTAAGAGCGGGCCAACTACTGGCTGCAGAGCGTGAAAAGGCCGCCAAGGAGATTGATCAGAAGGTTCGGGATGCTCGAGTTGAGGCAGACAAAATTATTGCCACCGGGCACAAAGAGTCTCGAGAGATTATTCGTGAAGCCGAGAAGGCTGCCTCTCGTAAAGCTGACACAATTTTGGCAGATGCCGAAGTTCGAATTCAGGAAGAAAACCAGCGTGCCAAGCGCAAGCTCGAAAAAGACATTGTCGAAATTGTGTCTGAAGCTACCGAAGCCATAGTTGGTGAAAAAGTTGATGCCAAAAAAGATGCGGCTATCATTGATAAGATTTTGAAGGAGCGCTCTAAGTAATGAACAGCGTACGGCATCATTTAGCAGAGACCATTGGCCAGCGCACACTTAAGACGGCCAATTTGCATGAGCTTGCCAAAGAAATAGCAGCTTACCTACTCCACGAGGGTCGGGTCAGCGAGCTGGAGTCGCTCACCCGCGATATCATTACCTACCGAGCTGAACATGGCGTCGTTGAGGCCTATGCGCGCAGTGCACACGAATTGAGCCAAGCTGATTTGGACGATATTCGCGCATTGCTGCACAAGGAATATCCCAAAGCCAGCCAGTTTTTGATTGATGAGATAAATGAGCCAGAAGTGATTGGTGGCGTAAAGATCGAACTACCCGGTGAGCAATTGGACCTGACCGTACGTGCCAAAGTAAATACTTTTAAGAAACTGACCGCTGGAAAGGAAGCCTGATGCCGACCAAAGACGTATCTATCCGAGAATTATCAGAAGACATCCGATCTGCCATTGCTGAGCTCAAACAGCGCCCGGAGATCGAAAAAACAGGGATCGTTACCCGTATTGGTGACGGTGTAGCCTGGATTTATGGCCTAACGAATTGCGGTTATAACGAAATGGTTGAAATTGAGGCTACAGATGGCGAAGCTATCACCGCTTTTGCCTTTAACCTTGGCGAAGACGAGATTGGCGCTGTTGTACTTGGTGATGATACCAAGATCAAAGCTGGTGCCACCGCTAAGTTGACCGGTAAAGTGCTGGAGGTACCCATTGGTCCTGAAATGGTCGGCCGCGTTGTAAACCCGCTTGGACAACCGTTGGATGGCAAGGGTGCTGTCAAAACCAAGGCAACTAGTCCTGTTGAGCGTACTGCTCCAGGTGTGCTGGATCGCAAGAGTGTGCACGAACCGATGATGACCGGTATTACAGCTATTGATGCTATGGTGCCAATTGGCCGTGGTCAGCGAGAGCTGATCATTGGCGACCGTCAAACCGGTAAAACTGCTGTAACCATCGACACAATGATCAACCAGCACCGTCAGAATACAGGAGTTGTGAATATTTATGTGGCTATTGGGCAGAAACTTAGTAAGGTGGCCCGTTTGGTTGAACGTCTCAAGCGTGAAGGTGTGATGGATCAAACCATCGTCGTAGCCACCAGTGCCGCTGACCCAGCCAGTATGCAATACCTGGCTCCCTATGCAGCCACAGCCATGGGTGAATATTTCCGCGACAATAAACAGCACGCTCTAATCATCTACGATGACCTAACCAAGCACGCTGCAGCCTATCGTCAGATGTCACTGCTGCTGCGTCGTCCTCCGGGCCGCGAGGCTTATCCTGGTGATGTGTTCTATCTGCATTCACGTCTTCTGGAGCGCTCGGCCAAGTTGTCCGATGAAAAAGGCGCTGGCAGTTTGACTGCCCTGCCAATCATCGAAACACAGGCTGGTGACATTAGCGCCTACATCCCAACCAATGTGATTTCAATTACCGATGGTCAGATTTTCCTTGAAACAAACCTGTTTTACCAGGGTATACGCCCAGCTATTTCGGTTGGTTTGTCTGTTTCTCGTGTAGGTGGTAATGCCCAGACCAAAGCGGTCAAAAGCGTGGCCAAGAGTCTGCGTGTTGACCTGGCGCAATTCCGTGAACTAGCAGCTTTTAGCCAATTTTCGACCGATCTAGATGCTGAAACCCGCCAGCGCATTGAACGCGGTCAGCGTTTGACGGAACTTTTGAAACAACCACAGTACAGCCCTTACTCCGTTTGGCAGATGTATGCAACACTGCTGGCGGCTACAGAAGGTGCGTTTGATCCGGTGCCACTGGACAAGATTAAGTCTGCTCACGAAAGCTTACTGCGCGAACTCAAGCATGATGAAGCTAAAGCCATGGACAAGATCAATACTGGTGATGAACCAGATGACAAGACCAAGAAAATGGTTGTTGAAATGGCTACCAAGATTGCGAAATCTTACAAAGTTGAAGAAGTTAAGGGTGCGGAGACAACTACCAAGTAATGGCCAATACAATAACCCTCAAACGCCGAATTACATCTGTTAAGAACACCAAACAGATTACTAAGGCTATGGAGTTGGTGGCCGCTAGTAAAATGCGTCGGGCTCAAGAACACGCCCAACACAGCCGTACATACCGTGAGGCTGCCTATTCCCTGCTAACCCGCCTCGGAACCATTACAGAAGTTAACGAACATCCTTTGTTTGTGCAGCGTCCTGTCAAAACTAAGTTATACGTGGCCATTAGTAGCGATAGCGGACTAGCTGGCGCATACAACGCCAACATTATTCGCTTGTTGACTCGGTCAATTCTGGAAGACAAGAAAAGTGGTACCAAAAGCCAGGTCATTGCCATTGGCAAACGCGTATCAAATTTTATTCGTCGTCTGGAGGGTGTGGAACTTTTAGCTGCATATGGAGCATTTGGCGACAACCCGACGGCCAATGATCTTCGACCAGTGCTCAACACTGTGGTAGACATGTACACCGACAAACAAACCGACAGTGTTCAGTTACTCTACACAGAATTCAAATCTAACTTAGTTCAGACCGCGACACCCCTATCTCTCTTACCCGCTCGTTTTGAGCAAACTGAAGAGACAACCGGAACGCTTGACAACACTACTTTTGAGCCATCTCCAGAAGCCGTGCTGGATAATGTTACGGTTCGATTGCTAGAAGTTCAACTCTGGCAAGCTATGTTGGAAAGCCTGGCTAGTGAACACTCTATGCGTATGATAGCAATGAAAAACGCCACAGATAACGCATCTGATCTTATAGATGATCTTACCCTAGCATTTAACACGGCTCGCCAGGCAGCAATTACACAAGAATTGGCCGAAATCACTGGCGGTGCGGAGGCAATAAAATGAGCAAAAAGGTATCGAATCCAGACACCATCTTCTTTGGAGAAGTCGCTCGCCTTAATGAAGGTAAAATTAGGCAACACTCAGACATTGAGCGATATGTGCGCCAGGCTGTTGAAGATATGCTTGATATATTCGTACCAAGACCAAATTTTGACAATATGACAATTGATAACTCAGAGTTTTGGCTTGATGTTAGTGAACTAAAAGTTATTGCTGAAAACAATACAAGACAGTGGTCTAAAGACTACGAGAACGAGTATGGTGTACGTCCCACTGTGAGTGCGTATGAAGAAAAACTTGACCAAAGTTACACGGATTTAGCTTACGATTATTCATATGACGGATATCATGTAGCAATAGAAAGGAACGGGGGAATGTATGGCGACAGCAACTAAAACAACCGGAAAAATTAGTCAAATTGTGGGTGTGGTAGTGGATATTGATTTCCCTTCTGGCCACTTGCCGGCTATTTATAACGCATTAACGGTTGATCATGACGGCAAAGAACTCGTTCTTGAGGTAGCCCAGCATTTAAGCGAGTCTAGTGTGAGAGCTGTTTCTCTTGGCTCAACTGATGGATTACAGCGTGGCGCTGAGGTCAATGATACCGGTGCTGCTATTAGCGTGCCAGTTGGCGAGAATACTCTAGGACGTATGTTTAACGTGACTGGCCAGCCCATCGATGGCAAAGGTGGTACTTTTAAGGAGACTGCTCCGATTCATAAGAATCCGCCGCCATTGATTGATCAATCCGGCAGTGTCGAAATCCTGGAAACCGGCATCAAAGTCATCGACTTGATCGCCCCAATTACCAAGGGTGGTAAGGTTGGACTGTTTGGTGGTGCTGGTGTGGGTAAGACTGTACTGATCCAGGAACTGATCAATAACATTGCTAAATTTCACAGTGGTTACTCTGTATTTGCTGGTGTGGGTGAACGAACTCGCGAGGGCAATGACCTCTACCACGAAATGGCCGACTCTAAGGTGCTCGACAAGACTTCTCTGGTCTTTGGACAGATGAATGAACCACCGGGTGCCCGTTTGCGTGTGGGCCTAAGTGGTCTGACCATTGCCGAAGGCTTCCGTGACAAAGGCAACGACGTCCTGCTGTTTATTGATAATATCTTCCGTTTTACGCAAGCTGGCTCTGAGGTATCTGCCCTACTTGGCCGTTTGCCATCAGCTGTGGGATATCAGCCAAACTTGGCTCAAGAAATGGGCCAGCTGCAGGAACGTATTACCTCTACTCGCAAAGGTTCAATCACCTCTGTCCAAGCTGTCTATGTGCCCGCAGACGACCTAACTGACCCAGCTCCAGCTACTACTTTTGCTCACCTGGATTCCACGATTGTGCTAAACCGTGCGCTCACTGAGCTTGGCCTCTACCCAGCGGTTGACCCGCTAGACTCCAGTAGTACCATTCTTGATCCTGAAATTGTTGGTGATGAGCACTACCAGGTCGCCCGCGAGGTCCAGCGCGTACTGCAACGTTACAAAGATCTGATGGATATCATTGCCATCTTGGGCATGGAAGAACTATCTGACGAGGACAAAAAGACCGTTAGTCGTGCACGTCGTATTCAGCGGTTCCTGACTCAGCCATTTCATGTGGCTGAGACATTCATTGGAACTCCAGGCACATATGTGCCACTTCAGGACACGATTGCTGGCTTCCAAGAGATTCTTGATGGCAAGCACGACGAAAAACCAGAAAGCGCCTTCTACATGAAGGGTGATATTTCACAGGTCAAGGAGAAGAAGTAATGGCTGGCGGTCCTGACACTTTTCCTGACCCTCATCATAAACTCACCCAAGCTGAGATTGATACACTAGCAGTTGACCAGCATTTGCGAGGCGCAAGCTCTACAGATGAAATGGGAAACCCCAAATTTGACATTGAGCATAGTCCTGACGCAGCAATGGTTGCCGGTAGGATGGCGTTGATTGACACAGAAACACCTCCAGCTCCACAATTTGGCGATGATGACACGGAAGACTTCCGTCGGGCTCAGCTTGATGGAGGTATTTATATCTATGATTAAATTTCAGCTGGTTACCCTTGATGGCACCAAATTTGGCGATGAAGCCTACGAAATTCTTTTGCCAACCATGGATGGAATTATTGGTGTGATGCCGGGACATATGCCACTTGTGAGTGTTGCTACCACGGGTGTTGTTAGTATTCGTCGCAATTCTAATGATCGTGATGATATGATGGAAGTCTTTGCCATCAGTGGTGGGGTAATTGAGGTCGAAAACGACACATTACGGGTTTTGGTAGACGAAGCTGATCATGCCGATGAAATCAACGAACAAGAAGCCCAAAAAGCCTTTGAACTGGCCCAGAAACTTAAATCTGAAGCTAAAGACCAGGTGTCCCTTGATCAGGCCCAGAGCCTAATTGACCGTACAGCAGTCCGCCTACAAGTGGCAGGTCTCAAGCGGCGTCATCGCCGCTAGAAGGTAGACTTCTCAATAAGGGAAGAGTTAAAATTGCCGCAGTTGTACCTACCGCGACAGTACCCAATCCCTTCTGTCTGCGTCCTCGCTGCCAAAATTTTTTACGTTCTGTGTTAGAAACTTCCTGTGACTGTGAAGGTAGTTGGGTCACGTTTGTATAATCCCCAGTTGGCTCATGAGCATCAAGCGCCTGTAAACTTCTAATATCATCACCAAAACGCTCTTCAAGTTCTTCGGTTGTCTTAGCTTCATCAAGCATCCCCAACATTCCCATAAATGTGCCGGCTAATCTCTCGCGAAGTATGGGGTCATCAGGCGCAGCCTCAAAACATTGAACAGATATATAATGCTGAAGGTTTGGCTTCTCTTTTCCCAGTTTGTCCCAGGCGGCTTGACTATAGCGATTGAATAGGTCTGTCTCGCGTTGTTGATCAAGCACAAAGTCGACCAAGTCACTGGCTACGTCATGATGTAATACACCGAATACGGGCTGTTCACCTAAACCTTCACCCATCACTGTTTCTCCTTACACTTGAATTTTAAAATCTAAATTATAAAATCACAGTGATTTTCGTCACACGATGGCTTGAAATAAATCAACAGGGGTGTATGATGTCTAAGGCTAAGAAAAATAATAAGCGGGAATTATGGAACAGATGCAAGAATTGAAGGAGTATGATCGAGTTATGCCAGTAGCGACTATTATAGAGCGACCATTGAAGTTAACTGGCGAATCTCAGGTAACCCACGGTGAGCTTGAAGCACAGGCTGAGTATGTCAAACAAAGTACGGTAGAAGTTGATTATAGTAAAACGCGCGGTACATGCCCTGATGAAAGACCAAGAGTTGGGGTTTTATCGGGTGAACCAATAATTGAACCGCGGCCAAGTGCATTTGGTGGTCCAATTGTCTACGGACTTTATATGATGGAATTATCTGATTCTTTTGGTGGCTCAAGTCTCTCTGGAATAGACAGGCTGGGTGAAACCAAGAGGACGCTGGATAGAAATAAAATTCCTTCTGGTGGCCACAAAGAATGTGCGGCAAATATTGGTTTCGGAGGCATCATTGAAATCATTGACACTGAGCGCGATGCTATTGCGGCTGAAGTTGAACTAAAGCTTACAGAAGCTGGTGAAAAGTTTGAACCGGACGTAATGGATGAAGTCTTTGCTGACGCCCATAAAACGAACAAAAGTGGGCGATATGATGGGTGGACAGGGGATGAATTGGTAGAAGTGCTTGGAGACGAGGCAGGAAATGCGATGGAGGTACTGGAGCATATCCCGCATACAGGTAAAACCCTCGTTCGAACCAAGCAAAAAAATATGACAGTTGACCAGACAAAAGTCCATGCACTTTCTGGTGAGTATAGTTTTGTAAATGATGACGAGTATTGTGCGGCTATCGAAAATGCTTTGGCCAATGGTCCCGACGCAGTCCACAAACTAATACTAATGCGTTATGCTCGAGAGGCCTTGATCAAAGCTATTATGATGGCACTGCCAAACGACGAAGTACATGAAATAAATATTTCCTAGTCACTTCTTGCCTAATTACACATAACCTTATATTCTAATAGCATATAACTACGTAAGACTGGAGGGTCTATGTTCGGACGGAGACATGCCGCTCAACTATTGGCGGAATTTCTAGGTACAGCTGTGCTTTCTATGGCTGTCTATACAATAATCGCGAGGACGTCGTTCCCATTGTTTTCTGGGATGGCAGCCGGTGGTGTTCTGGCACTATGGATTATGAGTGTGGGAGCAATTTCAGGTTCACACATCAACCCAGCTGTAACTTTTGGTCTATGGACTACTCGTAAGATTGGTACGCTTAAGGCAATTACCTATATTGCAGCTCAAATGCTTGGTGGTTTGGCCGCATGGCAACTCATGAACTACTACTTGGGTCGTGATTTGACTAGCCTAGTCACAGGTGGTTTTGAGTGGAAGATCTTTGTAGCCGAAGCTGTCGGTGCAGGAATCTTTACTTTCGGGGTAGCTAGCTCTGTATTTCAGAAGGCTGAAAACAGTAAAAAAGCCGCAATTCAAGGTTTTTCCCTGTTTGTAGGTGTTCTGGCTGCCTCACTAGCATCTAACGCACTACTTAACCCAGCCGTAGCCGTTGGTGTTCAGTCATGGAGTTGGACATACGCTGTAGCTCCACTGGCAGGTGCTTTAGTAGGTATGAACTTGTACGCCTATGTATTTGATCCTGCTCTAACAGGCGGCAAAGCATCTGCAGCTGTTAGCTCATCGAGCTCAGCTAAAAAGCCAGTATCAAAGGCCAAGAAAACAACTCGCAAAAAGAAGTAAGGTTTACTAAAGTTTGGTTCAAAACCGCCCGTTATGGGCGGTTTTTTATATTGCGCCGCTCAACAGATCACTCTGGAAGTCTTCGATGCCTTGCATATCAAGGCTATAACCTGATATATCTGGCAGGTCGATGTTCATTATCTTCTGCCATACTGCTGGGAGAAGTCCCTCTAGCTGTCGGCGCTCATTAGCGGAAGCATCAAGTAGTAGCTCGTAATAAACCTCGCGGCGACTTGGCTCCACAAAAGCTACTTTTGAGCCAATAGTCTTGAGCTGCTTAAATTCTTGGCTCAGATGAAACAGAAGTTCATAAAACATTAACTGTTGGCGAAATCGGTGCAACTTTTGCTTGTAGTAATCTTCCCTGACTCGCCAAGAATTTAGCGCCCGCCCGGTTTTATAGTCAGTTATTGTTAGCTCGTTGCCTTTGGCAATAAAATGATCGACAGTGCCGGTAACACGCACATCTTCTTTTGATAGATTCTGGCTAGTAAAGCTGTATTCGCCAGTTCCGCCTGGCGTCAAAACCTGACTGTGGCGTAGGAATGCATCAGCCGTTTCAATAATGTCTGCTGAACGGTTTTCATCAAGTTGAGACATTTCAGTTTTTATGAATTGCTCCAATGTTTTGCGGGTTGGAAGTTTACCATGGCTGTTTAGATAGTTTTGAGCAAAGTGAAGCGTTTTATGGACCTGACTCCCGAATATTGCCTCCGGATGAACTGGCTCAGAAATACCCAGTAGATACCCCGTAAAAAACATGGTTGGACCATTGTGCGGAACATCTAGGAAGGTGGTGAGATGGGTTGGACTTAAGTGATAATTCTCTAGGGCTGGCTTTAGTAAGTCATTGAGTGCTGCCCTTTCTTTAGTGTTGTTTGGCAAGTACCAGGTGCGCCAGGTCTGCTCTTCAGGTACATTAAAGGCTTCTAGCTGCTCGCTCACGTGTTGCTCGGTTCGTATATCTTCTATGCCTGGAATTGTTTCTGACAGTTGACCACCCTTTAATAGCGTTAACTCTTGCTTGGCACGGGTCATAACTACGTATAACAGACGTAAACGATCATCGGTGGTCGTGGCCAACGGCTCAAGGTACTTCCAGCCTTCTGGTAGTGTCAGATTGTTGCGGCGACCACCTTCTTTGAACCAGGTGTAATAATCGGCGTGCAGTATATAGACACGATCAAACTCCAGCCCTTTTGATCTATGGGCGCTTAGCAGCACCACGCTGGCCCGTTTAGTGCCCTTTACAATGGTTTGGTCCAGACTAACCCCGGCCTGCCTACAAAGTTCAGTGTAGCGGAGTAGCTCACCAAGACTTATCTGATCACGCCCATAGTAAGTCAACGCATGATCAACCAGCCTACGAATTTTTTGTACTAGTCGGAAATTGTACTTGGTAGCAATTGTTTTAAGACTTGCCAATACATCTTTAGGGTCAATCGCTTTTGCCAAAGTTTGGAGTTCCTTGGCGGTAGTTTTGGCTTGGTCATCTTTTGAGGAGAATAAAGCTTCCCACCAGCTGTGTTTGTGTGCTTTGGCAGCCAAAGCTATCTCCCAGGCTACTTTACGCGGCAAAGCGACAATGCCTGAGGCGATAAGTTCTGGTAAGACATAGCTGGTGTGACTGTATTCTTTTTGACGGATTGCCAGAGTCAAATCTGCTAAAAGTAACAACTGGATCATCAAAGGATCTTTTAACAAATCCTCGCGACCCTCGTAATAATAACGTATTTTGGCTGCATCCAGACGGTCGGCTAGCTCCCGCAAGTATTTATGCTTGGTAGCGATGATTGCTAATTGTTTGTCTGCAGATGCGCCTTTGGCAATGGAAACAGCCTTGTCTACGACTGCCTCGGCTGAAACAGCTTCCAGCTGGAGTGGTGCATCATCCGGATAGTTCGTTTGTGAACTGAGTGATTTATCGATGTCTTCATAGTAGTTTTCCAGTCTGTTCTGCCCACGAGTAATGACGGCCCTAGCAGTATCTATAATACTCGGCGTAGACCGGTAATTATTTTTCAATATCACTACTTGGACATTACGCCAGCGTTCCCGAAAATCCATCAAAACATCGCCTAATGCTCCCTGAAATCCATAAATTGCTTGGTCGTCATCACCTACCACCATAACATTTGGCCGACCCTCATTAACTGAGTTGTTGGCAATGAGGTTAATTATGGTTGCCTGAGCCGCATTGGTGTCTTGATATTCGTCTGCCAAAATATATTGAAACGTTTCTTGAACACTAGCCAAAAACTGTGGGTTATTTTTGAGTTTTTCCAGCGCGAACAGGATCATATCGTCGTAATCGTACAGAGAACGCTTTTTGAGCTCAGCTTCGTAGTCTTCATAGAGTTCAGCTAGTGCTAAGAGCTTTTTGAGCTGATCAGTCGGTTTAAAATATAGATTGCCTTCCTCGCTCGTCAGCCATTTTTTCTTGAAAGCACTCACCATCAAAGTTTTGCCCGTGTGATCTACACTTTTAAGGGCCTCACTAAGCTCATCTATACAGGTGTGCCCAAGCTCAGAGTTGGTGTGCACTGAAAAAACTGATTCGAGCTCAATCGCTAGGCCTGCGGCTGTTTTAGGAGACAGCCTCCCGGCTTTGTTGAAAGCTTTAGTAATGGTACGTCCAACTGACGTTGACCACTCAGTATCTGCCTGGGCCTTGCGCAACACTGCCTCAGGCGTTACCCCGGCCCGCTTTAGTTGGCTAATTCTGTCCTTGGCATCTGTTTGATAGGTAAACTGCCCATAGGCATGTTTACTGAGTGGGTTGCTACGCGGCAGGCGTGTCAGACAAGATTCGAGTGTTTCGTAAAGTGTCAGATCTTCGGCTGGACGAAAACGCGTAAGTTCAGGAAAATACTCAGGAAAGCGGATAATCAAACGTGTCCCAAAGCCATGGAAGGTATGTACCTCCACTCTCTTGGCCAATTTACCAACCAGTTCGGCTAGCCTACTCTGCATAGCTTCTTTACCTGACTCGGTATATGTCAAACAGAGTATGTTGTGAGGGTGAACATCAGTTTTTCGTAAAATGTTAGCCACTCGCAAGCTTAAAAGCTGCGTCTTACCTGTTCCTGGTCCAGCCACAACCAATAGTGGCCCGTCAATCATATCGACGGCCTCCTGCTGAGCAGGGTTTAGTTTTTTGTAGGCATCGGAAAAACTCTCCACTACCTATATTCTATCGTCATTTATGACTTATACACAGCCAATATGCCAGATATGTTGCTGGGTTATGAGCTTATGCATTATGATTGTGATAACAAATCAACCAAGGAGGTTCTATGGGGTTCATAAAAAAGACGGAAGATAGTCTTGAGGGTGTTTTCAAAGGTTTACCACCACTCCCAGAGGGTGGTAAGGAAGGATTAACTAAGGCTTTTCCTTGGATTGCGTTAGTTTTCGGAATTCTACAGCTGTTAGCTGGCTTGAGCTTATGGCACCTGACCCGCTATGTTAATGTGCTTAACGATTACGCTAACAGCATCTATCAAGTCACCGGGACACGGGTTGGGCTAAGTTCAACTGATAAGATGATCATCTATCTGGGTATTATTATTTTGATTGTAGATGCTGTCATTCTGCTAATGGCGGTTTCACCACTCATGAAGCGGGCTCGCCGCGGCTGGGACCTATTGTTTTTGAGCGCCTTGATCAACTTAATCTATTCGATTGTTTCCATTTTCATAAGTGGGCGAGGTTTTGGAACCTTTTTGTTGAATCTACTGACCTCTGCAATCGGATTTTACTTGCTGTTTCAAATACGCAGTAAGTTTAAGGGTGCCGGTACAGCTCCCAAGGCGGGTGCCGAAAGTTAGTCAGAAGTTTGGGTACTAACCTGAGGAGACCTGCAGATCTTGCAGGTTTCTTCATAAGACTCTTTTTTCATCCACAACTTGAGTGCAGGCACATATCCCATAATATCGGCATAGCCTACTAAATCAGCAATTCGCCGAATCATACCCCCAATAACTCCATCAAAGGTAACGGGTCCATACTGAATTATGGCCCGATTGTTCCCAAGTGGTACCGCAGAAATAGGTTTAAGTGGTTTGTAGGCACGGGCCTTTTTGCCGCTCGAAAGTCGTCGAATATTCTTGGAAATAGCCGCAGCATTATGGACTGCAGATAGAGCTAGACCGCCGTATTTTGTAGCTGCATTGTCTCCCGCCACAAAAACATGTGGATCAACCTGAAGATATTGATCCACAGCCACACGTTTTTTCGGATCAAAACTAAACTGAGTGGCATTATGGGTAAAAAACTGGCTATTGCTCATTCCAGCCGTCCAGATAACTGTGTGGGTTGGAATAGGACGGTCGTCAACCTTAAGTGTCGTGGATGTCTCGCCGTTTACATGCTTACCAGTCATCACACGCACTTTAAGGCTTCGTAAACGACTTCTGGCTAGGCGGCTCGCCCGTGGGCTCAACGTGGGCAGTAAACGTGGTGCAGCTTCGATCAGTTCCAGACTTACCTTACTGCGGCGCACTCTATGGGCGCGAGCAATTCGCTTCAAATAATTGCCCAGCTCCGCCGCCAGTTCTACTCCGGTAGGTCCACCACCCACAATCACGTAATTCTGATCCATGGCGTGTGTGTTTATCAGCTCTGAATGTAAATGATGTTTGAGTTTGATAATTTCCTGAGCAGATTTAATACCATAGGAGTATTCATCCAAACCCGGGATACCAAAGTAATTTGTAACTACCCCAAGTGCCAGCACACAGTAGTCATAACGATACTCAGTACCGTCATGTGTGGTGATAGTTTTGGTGGGGCGATCAATCTTGCTCGCCGTCGCCTGCACAAGGTGAACATTTGATATACCGGCTACTAAGGAAGCGAGCGGAATAAACGATTCGCGCTTGCGTCGTCCTGTGGCGGTTCGATACAGAGCTGGACTATACCGAAAGTCTGGTTTGTTGGAAATGAGTGTTACTTCTATATTGCTGGCTTCAGCTAGACCACGGACAACCCGTATTCCGGCAAAGCCGCCCCCGACAACGACTACTTTTGTCTTCATGCTTACGGCTATCGTAGCAAGGTTCTTATGAAAATGCTACTTCTGTTGACCGAAGTGACTATAGCGGTTAAGCTAAAGAGTAATATGGTGGATCTAAAAACAGAAATTACTCCTCTGATCAAGGGTGAGATTGATGATTCCGAGGAAACCCGTTCTGAATACAGCCATGATGCCAGCATGTTTGAACTGGTTCCCGAGGTGGTTGTTTACCCGCACGACAGCGAAGATATCAAGCACGTTGTGCGTTATGTGACTAAGGCCAAGAAGGCTCACGATAAGCACATTTCTATTACTGCCCGATCGGCCGGCACCGATATGAGCGGTGGGGCTATTAACCAGTCGATTATCCTGGACATGACCAAGCATTTCAACCAGATACATGAGGTTGGTCCGCGAAGTGCCCATGTGCAACCAGGGGTATTTTATCGAGATTTTGAGGCAAAAACCCTGGAACATAAAGCTCTGCTCCCCTGTTATCCGGCCAGTCGTGAACTGTGTACAGTTGGTGGCATGGTGGCCAACAACTCGGGGGGCGAGTTGTCACTGCGTTACGGCAAAACTGAGAAGTTTGTGACTGAACTCAAAGTGGTTTTGTCTGACGGAAATGAATACACCGTAAAACCCCTCACCAAGGCTGATCTAGATAAAAAAATGGCCCAAGACGATTTTGAGGGGCGTTTATACAAGGGAGTATTCGAAGTCCTTGACACACATTACGACGAAATCAAGGAAGCCAAGCCCAAGGTGTCTAAAGACTCAACTGGTTATCACCTCTGGAACGTCTGGGACCGCGACACCGGTGTTTTTGATCTTACCCAATTGATCGTTGGCTCACAAGGCACGCTGGGCATTGTGACTGATATACATTTCCGCCTGGTGTCCCATGCACCACATAACGGCACACTGGTAATGTTTCTGCGTGACACAAGCCAGCTTGGCACACTCATAAATGATGTTATGAAGTTTAAACCGGTGGCCTTTGAAGGCTTTGATAATTACACACTACTTTTAAGTATTAAACTGTTCTTTTTCTTTCGTAAGACACTTGGGTGGGGCGGTTTGATCAAGCTCGGTCTGCAATTGCTGCCAGAAGCTCTCAAATTGTTCCGTGGTATACCAAAAATGGTGCTTTTGATTGAATTTGACGGCGAAACTCCCGAGGAAGTTGCCACCCAGGTACATGCTTTGCGTGAAGCCCTCAAACCATACGGCAACAAAGCTTTGTTTGAAGAAGACGAAACCGAGGCCAAGTCTCGTAAATTCTGGATTATGCGGCGAGAGAGCTTTAACTTGCTTCGTAAAAAGGTCAAAGACAAGCACACTGCGCCATTTATTGATGACCTGGTTGTACCGCCGGAGCATTTGCCACACTTCTTGCCAGAGCTTCGCACAATTTTGGATAGCTACAAGCTTTTGGCAACAGTGGCCGGTCACATGGGCGACGGCAATTTCCATGTTATTCCCCTGATGAAGATTGAAGAAAAACTGGAGCGTATCAAACTCGAACCGGCTATGCGTGAAGTAAATAACTTGGTGCTTTCCTATGGTGGCTCGCTGTCTGGTGAGCATAATGATGGTTTGAGTCGGGGCCCGTGGTTACACATCATGTACTCACGTAATATCATGAGGTACTTCAAAGAAGTAAAAGCACTATTTGACCCAGACAACATCTTTAATCCAGACAAAAAAACAGACGCCCACTGGGAATTTTCAATGTCTCACATTCGCGAACATTTCTAACGACTTTTATACTTAAACGTTGTATCATATATCTATAAACACAAGCAGATAAACCAAAACTATGGACTTAAGTCGGTTTAGCGTTGTTGGCGAGAAAGAACAAATAGCCAATCTAAAGCTGCAAAAAGCTCGTCTTATTCGCTTGCGCTGGTTTTATATAAGTTTACTAGCAACAATTGCTGCCGTCACGAGTCTGATTGCTGGAAAACCCTGGAGTGTGGCTCAGCATTACCTGACAATAGGCTTAGTTGTTCTAGTCTGTAATGCTGTGCTGATGCTCATAAACAGAGGTGTTAGTACCAACCTACGCGTAACCCAAGCTTTTCTTGTTTTGCAGTTGATATTGGATCTAACCGTTGCAGCCTATGTAACCTACGATCAAGGCGGCTTGGATGCACGAACTACTGCCCTGTTTGTACTACCCATTATCGCTGCGGGTCTGTTGTTCACTGAAAGCATCGTCTATCTTACGGCTCTTCTAGCTGGTCTTGGCTATATCCTGAGCGTGCTTCTGGCCATCAACCACAGCGGCATGCCCCTATATGGTAGCTCCGCTCTTGTGCCACTTGCCTTTTATCCAGCCTTTTACCTTATCCTGGCGCGGCTAGTTATCTATCTTATGCGTGTATATACAAACGACACTAGGGAGCAAGCCTACGATGCGTTCCTGGCTCTGCTTACTCATCAACTAAAGCATCCTGCTTCCACTGCGGGTGCCATTATTGACCAGCTCGAGCACAGTAATCCGCAGTCACCCGAAGAGCAGCAAAAATATATCGACATGCTAAAAGTTGAAAACCAGAATCTCATGCAGTTGCTCAATAACCTTATAGAAACGGCCGCTACTCCCAAGCCAGTTAGTGCGTTTGAAGACATTGATCTGCCAAATTTGCTGCAAAAACTTGCATATCGAAGTGCCGAAAATCACAGCCGTAGTGAAGATCTAAAACTAAACCTAGAAGATATGTCTTTGCCTGTTCAAGGAGATAGCGAAAAATTGAGCACAGCTTTTACCAATATCCTCGACAATGCTTTTCAGTATAGTCAGTCAGGAACTCCGGTGACGGTTGATGCCCGCAAAGCCGGAGGACATGTAGTAGTAAAGATCGAGGATAGTGGCACCGGCATGAGTAAAGAGACAAAAGCCAATCTGTTTCAGAAGTATACTATTAATCAATCAACCGATCATGGAATTCAGGGCCTTGGTCTTGGTTTATTTGTGGCTAGGAAGATTGTAACCTCGCACAATGGTTCGCTACATGTGGTTACAGACAATAAGGGTACAAAAGTCATGGTAACATTAAAGCGAGGAAACAACCGTGGATAAACAACTGCTGCTTGTTGAGGACTTTCCAGTAATACAAAAACTATATGGTACGGCGCTAAAGGGCCATTACTTTAATGTCGATCTTGCTCCAGATGGTGCTGCAGCACTAGAGATGGTTGGCCAAAAGGAATACGATTTTATTATTCTAGATTTACTACTTCCGAAGGTAAATGGCATAGAGTTTCTGGAAAAATTTCAAAATCGTCCCCAGCAAACCAAAGTAGTCATTTTGAGCGATTTCAAGGAACCCAAGACGGTAGACCGAGCCTACAAACTCGGTATTGATGCATACTTCGTCAAGGCTGAGACACCACCATCAGAACTAGCCGACAAACTTATTTCCCTCAGCAAGCAAAGCTAATTACTGACTCACGGTAAATTCGCCGGCTGTTTCTTCGTGTAAGTGATCGTGGAATAGATAGGTACCAGAATCGGAGAGGGTTATTGTCTTGCCCACTCCCTTTCGCACTGTCAGCTCTGACTCACCGGCATACAAAAGGTGCTGTGGGTGCGATCCAAAGGCGATATCTCGTATTTCACTATCCTGATTTATAAAAGTTAGGGTGTCACATTTGTTGGCATAGGTGTGCACAGGGCTTACCTGGCCGTTTTTGATAATAACTTGGTGGTTGGTGTATTGCCCCTGACATGCCCCAGTTAACTCCCCGCCTACTTGGTAGATCCCCTCGTCATTAATTATTTTTTTTGTTTGATCAGATGGCTGCATGTTGTAGTGTAGATTGTTAATAATCACTATGGAACCCCCTACCACAACCAGAACAATACCGATAGTCGCAGCAAAGAAGAACAAATTCCAATTTGGCTTTGGACCGCGCCCAATATGTAGGAAAAATGTTATTTGGATAATCATCTGTGCTACGGCAAACCCGAGTATGGTTACTAGGAGTGCATTTCCCGTAAGACTTTGGTTTACGACCAGATAATACGGAATGAGCGTGAAAATCAAAGAAAGTATGAATCCTATTACATAGGACTGCTTTGTGCCATGTTCCTGCTCGGGTTTGCTCATACGAATGCCCTCAAGTACACAATAGTGAATATGAAGATCCAGACTATATCCAGGAAGTGCCAAAACAGGCTTAACATGGCCAGTTTTCGTAGTAGATGTGAGTTAAGTCCCCGCTTCATGATAAAGACCATAGTCAGCCCCATCCAAAGCAGTCCACTGGTAATGTGTAGCCCATGTGTTCCAACCAGAACAAAAAACGAGGACATAAAGGCGTTGCTATGAAGTGTATGACCTTCACGGATAAGCGCAGCAAACTCGTTTAGCTCTATGCTCAAGAAAGCTAGTCCAAGTATAAATGTAATGCCAAACCAAATAAGAGTTTGAATTTTGTCGCGACGGCGGGCCGCTACCATGGCTATTCCACAGGTAAAGCTACTGGTCAGCAGAATAAGCGTTTCTGTTAGGGCCAGTGGGAGTTTGAAGAGTTCACGCCCTGTCTCGCCGCCAAATGTGTTGTTATGAAGCACTGCGTAAACAGAAAATAAGACCGCAAACATCAGGAGGTCGGTCATTAGGTAAACCCAAAAACCAAACATAACTCTGTCGTTGGCTTCGGCTTCGTGGTGGTTTGTCTCGCGTGATGTCATGTGCGCCACCTTTTGTTTCGTACTACATCAACTGCAAACGCCAGCACAACTTTGATCAGCTCTTGTAAGCCCATATCTTCTTCTGGTACATCTTTGATAGGCCCTGTTGCCAGTTCTTTCTTGGCTCTGGCTTCCTCGAGTTTCTGTACCTCGGCAGCCGGCAAGGTGTACTCTGTGTGTTCGTTGAAGGTGCGAACCACCAACGACACAATAATGCCGAGCAGGGATACTACGATGAGCCAGATGATGTTCCAAACAAAGCCAAAGCAGGCTAAGGTACCCCAGGCAGAAATGTATATACCGGCAGCAGTATTTTTTGGCGTATGGATATCTTCGTAGACCGGTTTTGGTATGCCCTCTTTTTTCATCTCCCAATAGGCATCGCGAGACGTAACCCGTGGAATGACCGTGTAATTGTATGACTGTGGTGGTGATGGCGTAGCCCACTCCAGGGTTCGTCCATCCCAAGGGTCATTACTTACACGGCGCTTTTGAATAAAACTAGCTAAAATCTGAGCCAACTGCAACCCAACGCCAATTGCTATGACGATTCCACCAAGCAACATCATCACAAACAAAGGCTGCCAACCAGTAGACGCATCGTAGTGATCAAGCCGCCTTGAAGCCCCCATAAACCCTAAGATATACATTGGAATAAAGGACATACAAAAACCAATTATCCAACACCAAAAAGCATACCGGCCAATTCGTTCATTGAGCTTGAGCCCAGTAAACTTTGGAAACCAATATGACAGAGCACAAAAGATACCAAACAGCACGCCACCAATGACTGTTGAATGGAAGTGTGCAACCAAGAATAAACTATTGTGGAACTGAAAGTCAGCTGGTGGTACCGCTAGCATCACACCACTAATACCGCCAAGCGCGAATATGCTGACAAACCCCATAAACCACAACATTGGCGTTTCAAAGCGTATTTTCCCTTTGTACATCGTCGCAATCCAATTAAATACTAATACCGAGGTTGGAACAGCAATTATCATGGTCATAAGGCCAAAGAACGCATTGATGTCAGCGCTCGCACCCATGGTAAAGAAATGGTGCAGCCACACAGAAAGAGCTAGAGCCGAGACGCCAAACATCCCGAGCACGGCCGAGGCATAGCTGGCGATTGGCTTGCGACTAAATACCGAAACTACCTCCGAGAACACGCCGAATGCTGGTAGCACAAGCACATATACCTCCGGATGTCCCCACATCCAAATAAGGTTGGTGTACATCATTGGGTCACCTCCACCGAGAGTGGTAAAGAAGTGTGTGCCCAGAGCTCGGTCAAAATACACCAGGAAGAGTGTTGCCGTAAGCAGAGGGAATATGGTTACCGCCATAAGCATGCTAAACAATGATCCCCAGGTAAACAGTGGCATTTTCCATAGGGTCATTCCTGGTGCGCGCATCTTGAGTATTGTCATAATAAAGTTAATAGCTCCCAGAGTCGTCCCTATACCAGATATCATTAGACTCCAGACCCAGTAATCTACACCCGTACTTGGGCTAAACTGGAGTCCAGCCAGAGGTTGCACCGCCAGCCAGCCAGTGGCAGCATAGTGTCCGCCAAACAAGAAGAACATGTTAACCATAATTATCCCGCCAACGAACAGCCAAAACCCTAGAGTATTCATAAAGGGTGACGCTAAGTCACGGGCCCCAATCTGTAGGGGCACAATGTAGTTTATAAGCCCAAAAATAAGGGCCATGGCCACAAAGAAGACCATGATATTTCCGTGTGCTGTAAAAATCTCTTGAAAGTGTTCGGACGATAGATATCCATGCGAGGCCCCACTTGAGAGAGCTTGTTGGAGCCATATCATCAAGGCGTCTAACCCACCCCGAAGCAGCATGGCGCCTCCTGCAATAAAGTACATAATGCCTATCTTCTTTGGGTCGACCGACGTAAGCCATTCTTTCCAGAGCCATTTCCAGCGTTTGGTGAAGGTTATAACGGCAATAACAAACAATGCCAACATCAGAAAAGCAATAGAGCCGCCAATAGTAAACCACTCGTGTGGAAGGGCTTGTTTATTCAGATTGCCAATGAGGAATTCTTTCATAACGAGTGTGTATGCCCTCCTGGCCCTTCATATTTGCGAATCACATTTGCATATATGCTGGATTCAAAAGTCGAGTAGAATACCGACGGATTGTATTCACTGGGCACGAGAAGTTTCTGGTATGCAGTGGCGTCAAGTACGTCAGGAGAGTCTTTTACGGCTTGTACCCAATTATTAAAATCACTGGTAGAACCAGCTCGAGCCGTGAATTTCATACCAGCAAAGCCGCTACCGTTTATTTCGGCTGAGCTGCCTGGATAGTCACCGGGTGTAGTAGCCATCAGGTTTAGACGGTTAACATGGCTAGTCATGGTATAGAGTTGACCCCCAAGATTTGGAATCCAAAATGAACTCATAGGTGTTTCGTCGGCTGTCATCTCGAATGTTACTGGAGTATTTAGAGGAAGTTGAACAAAATTGAGTGAGGCAACCTGTTGCTCGGGATATATAAACAACCATTTCCAGCGCAAAGATATTACTTGAATTGTGATGGGTTTTGTATCTGAGGCAATTACTTTCTGGGGAACAAGCCGATGTGTGGCAGACCACATCATTGTGGAGAGTACAAATAGAACTGTGATTGGGGCTAGCCATATGACAGCAACAACGAGCATGGGTGGACGGGCATTGGGGGCATGTTTTGCTTTTGGGTTTGATTCTCTATATTTCCAAGCAATAAAATACAGCAGAAACATCGATGGAATGGCAATTGCCAGCAGCACTCCCACCGTAAAGACCATAAGTTTACGCTGCTCGCTAGAGACAAACCCTTTCGGGTTCAGTAATGCGACGTTAGTGCCCTGAAGTAGATACCTAATAAGCAACGCCAAGACAACCAGTCCGAACAAAATAATCCACACTGGTGGACCCTGACTTTGTCTCTTTTTATTTATGTCTGACATTAACCACGCTCCATCAAAACGTAAGCATAATCATAATAATAACTATAGCATGTCCCCAGATAAGTTGGTACTGGCTAACAGATTGTGGTTTTGGTCTGTGTCGAAATACGTTCTAAAGGGCTTTTTCTGAGGCAAATTTGCGCTGCGAAGCCACAATACCAAACGTGGCAATTCCTAGGTACACTAACCCTGTCACACAAGATGATAACAGCGGCGAATGGGTAGTTATGACGAGTGCAGTGCCGCTAACGATTGTTCCGCCAACTAACCCATAGGCAACATTGAATTTTGCTTTTGATGGCGAAAAATACAGATAAGTCGTAAACACTAAACTACTAAATGCGATGAAGAGGTGCGTTATTAAAAGCATTACCTACATCCTACACCAAAACTGGCCCAACAGACAACATCACGGCCAAGACAAGTATCACAATCAGAGAGAACAGAAACATTTTTTTGCCCCACATTTTATCCGATAACTTATTGTAATTCTTGATTCCCAGCCATAACCAGTAAAGCCCCGCTAACCCAACGACAGCCAGATATATGTAGCCTGTATAGCCCCAAACAGTCAAAAGACTACACGCTAAGATAAAAGTGGTTATGTATGCCAGCACTTGGACTTTGGCTGCACGAGTTCCCTTAACTACCGGTAAAACCGGCAAACCAGCCTTTTTGTAATCATCGTAACGATACATGGCAATGGCATAGAAATGAGGCATTTGCCACAGTGCGTAGATGAGGAACAGTATCAAGGCGCCCCCGTCTAAGTGTCCAGTGACTGCCGTGTAACCCGCTACTGGCGGCAATGCTCCCGCGATACTTCCAACAATAGTTCCGAACACCGACTTTCGTTTGGTTACGCCATAGAAGACTATGTAATCCACGAATGCAATAACACCGAGCCAAACTGTTAGTTGGTTAGTATAGAACGCTAGAATGGTGAAGCCCAAAATGCCAAGCATGACGCCGTAGGCCAATGCACTATTGACTGCAATATCTCCCTTGACCAGGGCGCGATTTTTCGTACGTGCCATTTTATCGTCAATATTACGATCTATATAATTATTGAACACGCAGGCCGAAGCCATAACTAGCCCGATGCCCGCCAATGTCTCAACAAAAAGCAAGAAGTCAATATGACCTGCCGACGCTAGCAAAAAACCGGCTGCGGCGTTTATTGAATTGCCGTAAATGATGCCTGGTTTTGTTAGATAATAATAGGCGCGAATTGTTTCTTTCACCGACACACCTGTACTATAGCACTTTCGATTCAGTTTCTGTCGACCCACTGTATAGTATTATCCATGCCCCAAACATTTGATTTACCTAATGTTTTAGACATACCTGACTTGCCCAAATATTTGAAACAGGTCGAGGCATGCATAAACGATTCCGTTGGCGCTGAACGCTCAAAAATGACCAATGCTGTCATTAGGTTAACTAAAGCTAGGGGTAAGCGGCTTCGTCCAGCATTGGTTATAGCCTCTGCCCTTTTAGCCGGTGAAGGAATCAACAGTTCTGTGATTAAAACTGCCGCCGCTGTTGAATTAATTCATATTGGCAGCTTGGTTCATGACGACATTATTGACGAGTCTTCGACACGCTGGAATATACCTACAATTAATGCGCGAGAAGGACTAAACTACGCCATTATTGGCGGTGATTTCCTGTTTGCAAAGGCTTGTGTGTTGGCTGGAGAAACCAGTCAGGAAGCCGGCATTATAGCTGCTGAAACTATCACCCTTTTGTGCAAAGGCGAGAGTTCAGAGCAAGAGGTTCAACACAATAGTGATCGTACCGAAGCTCAGCTAGAAAAAGCCATCTATGGCAAGACCGCAGCACTGATGGCCGCAGCTTGTGAGTTGGGTGGTATATCCACTAACCAGCCCGAAGACCGTTTAGAGGTGTTATCAAGCTTTGGCAGTGATTTTGGCATGAGCTTCCAACTGGTTGACGATGTGCTGGATTTTGTATCGACAGACACATTAATGGGCAAACAAGTGGGTAACGATATTAAGGAAGGTATCTACACTCTGCCCATTATATTGTCTTTGCAGGGTCCAAAACCAGCAACCATAAGAAAAGAACTAGCTAAAACCGATGGTTCGCTCGCTGTACTAACTGAAATACTGCTAGAAGATAGCAGTATTACTAAAACCATAGCTAAAGCTGAGGAATATAATCGTTCGGCAGAACAAGCGCTTCAAGACGTCTTTGGTAAAAACGTACACAATCTAGCGCAGCTACCAAACAACTATCTTGACTGGGCCTTTTCTAACTTGGTTGCACACCAATACAAGACTAAAGTCCGCCCTGTTTAGATTAGAATCTTTACTTTTTTGTCGGCCGCAAAAGCGCCTATAAGTACGGCCACTAGGCCGAAGATGAAATTGATATCTTTCATGTACAGCTGCAATATTGCGACTAACACACTGGCAACAAAAATGGTTGGAAATATCATTCCGCCCCTGTAGCCGAGCGTTTTTGACCACCCAATAGCTGCCAGCTTAACTACCATGATCCAAGCCAAGCCAATAAATCCGAGGCTGGCAGCCCTAGAGAGCATTGGTACGATTGACTCGTTACCGGTAAATTCTACTAAGTTTCCGCCCAAAAGATACAAAGTGGATAAACCCAGCGATGCAACTAAACTTTTGACCACCCAATTTTGGCCCTTGAAACGGTCGTGAACGATAGAAAAGGCATTGTGTAAGCGTCCAAGTACAAATATCGCGCCGTAGCCGGCACCTACTAAAATGGCTAATCCCAAGATATGCTTTAGATTAAAGTTCCAAGAATTCTCTGGCAGTCGCAAGTAGGCGCTGGCATCAATAATTTTCAGTACGTAATAGGTTGTGGCTGACGCAATAGCTGCCACCAGTATAATTACTGGTTTTAGCTGCAGCTTGGTTTGTTTCTTGACGAGCAATAACCCTAGCATCCCAGCTATAAATGAGTGGAAAAATGCCGTAAATAAGGCAATGAAGCCAGCCATTGATAAAAGCTTTGTTAGCCTTGCGTCGCTAAAGAGTTTTGAACCTATGTACCCTCCGGCAATCATACAAGCAGGCACAAGAATAGCTTCTGGTCCGAGTGATGCTCCGGCTAGCAACGAAAAGAACCCTACAAACAACAACGTGGCAAAGTTTGCGATTGTTGGCTTTGGTGCCTCGCCGAGTCCATGGCTTTCGTGATTTTCTGATGCCGGATCAAGCAAGTGTTGAGTACCAAAAAAGATCAAACTTATCACCACACACAGCGGCACCACTAGCCATCTGGTGGTGTTGGAGTTGAACCAAGTTGTCCAGACGTAGGATATAGAATGATGCACCGCATATTCAAAATAGAAGTATGTAAATGCCACCACAACACCTACTAACACGACTCCCAGCAGCAGCCCCAGCTTCTTCATACACTAAATGTAGCACGAAATTAGGTTTGCACGGTCAAACCCTAGCGCAGCTTGATATAATGGAGGCATGGATGAGGTAAAAATCAAGAGACTGCGTGATCACTTTTCTGGACAGATAATTTTACCTAACGATGAACAATACAAGGCGGTTCAAAACACCATAGTAGCCAAGGGCAGCCCCGGGATTGTTCTTCAGCCCAAAACGATTGCCGACATTGCTGCGGCCATAAAATTTGGGGTAGAAAATACGTTAATACTTTCTGTACGAAGCGGTGGCCATAGTGTGGCTGGTTTTAGCACCAATGATGGCGGTTTAGTGATCGATCTTTCAAACTTTAACGATGTTGAAGTTGTTGATCAAGACAAAGGCCTGGTTAAGATTGGTGCCGGTGCCAAATGGATAGACGTGGCCACTACACTAAACAAACACGGCCTGGCACTCTCCTCTGGAGATACAAAGACAGTTGGTGTTGGCGGACTTACTGTTGGTGGTGGTATAGGCTGGATGGTACGTAAGTACGGCTTGGCGATAGACAGTTTGGTAGCTGCTGAAGTGGTAACAGCAGACGGAAAAACACTTCGAGCCAGCAAAACGGAAAATCCAGAACTATTTTGGGCAATACGTGGCGGTGGTGGAAACTTTGGCATTGTTATCCATCTGGAATTTGTAGCTCACAAAGTAAACAAAGTTTATGCCGGAATCATTATGTTTAGCCTAGACGACGTGGGTGGACTACTAAAAAACTGGCGGGATTATATGCGTTCGGCTGACGAAGCCCTATCGATAATTATCAATATTTTACCGACATTTATGGGTAATCCACCGATGTTTATGATGATGTGCTGCTACGCCAGTAGTGACAAAAAGGCCGCTGCAAAAGTTGTCCAAGAGCTTAAGGCACTCGGAACAGTCCTAAACGAGGATGTCAAAGAAAAAGACTATGTTGATGTACTAGAAGACGCTCACCCACCGGAGGGGGTAAAAATAATCGTTAATAACGTTCTTGTAGAAGAATTCACTGATGAAGCTATTGATGCAATTGTAAAGGCTCGAGAGAAAAAGCCTGATCTAATACTACAAATTCGCCCACTTGGCGGTGCAGTAAGCAAAGTTGCTCCAAATGCCACAGCTTTTGCCTATAGAAACAGCGAGGTGCTTTTAGTCTCACCAACCTTTGTGCCGCCCGACGCATCTGATGCTGAAGTGAATCAGGCACTCAAAGCCTGGAGGTTAATTGCTCAGTTTGGCAAAGGTGCCTATTCTGGCTTTATGAGTACTGCGACTGAATCGGATCTGGAGGAGCTATATCCAAAAGATACTTACGATCGTTTGGTTAAAGCCAAACAACAATACGACCCACAGAATATTTTTAAACAGACCTACAACATTAAGCCGTAGATAGTAATGCAAACCTCCAAACGACTCATGCGAAGAGTCAAAACCTTCTCTGACCGATTTCCATACATCGGCCCTGCGGCATGGATAGCCAGCCTACAGTACTTTGTAGTTCAGTTCCTAACAGCTAGAGCTTGGACAACTCAATTCAACTTTTTTGTAAATCCTATCAGTGACTTGGGTAACACAGTGTGCGGGCAGTATTTCGATCGTTATGTCTGCTCACCACTCCATGTACTTATGAACCTGTCTTTCTTACTTCTTGGGATAACAATGATGATAGGTTCGGTGTTGATATATCAAGAATTTAAAGAGACAAACTATAGTGCGGTTGGTTTTGGATTTATGGCCTTGTCTGCCTTTGGGACAATGCTCATTGGGCTTTTTCCAGAAAACACTATTTCGGCCATTCATTTTGCTGGAGCCCTGTTGCCATTTTTGCTAGGAAATCTAGGCATGATTATTTTGTCCCAAGTACTCGAGTTACCTGCTTGGCTGAGAAACTTTACACTGTTTCTTGGGCTGCTCGGGCTGGCCGCCTTGCCTATTCTGGCGTTCCACACGCGACTTGATTTGAGTATTGGCGGAATCGAGCGAATAGTGGCTTATCCTCAGACTATTTGGTTGATTGTTTTCGGAGTCTATATTTCAAGAGATCATTACATGACTGCTAAAGCCGGTCAAAACCCTAACTAACTAAAATTTAACTACCATTGTCCGTAGCTTCCATTAGGTCACCTAGTTTTCGTACCGTGTTAGCATTGCGTATACTAATTCGCTTGTACAGGGGCGTACCTAAGATTTTTAAAAGACCACTTTTAGTCTGGTTCTGTCTGGATACGTGCCACAGAATCGTGCCATCAATATATTTGACATTGTCGATCTTTGGTTTTGTAGCAATCTGGTTCATAACGTCTGGAGTTGCCACATCTTCCCACAAGAACAAAATGTCTGTTCGTACTTCGGTATTATTGAGCCAAGAGGCCGGTAGAGCGCTATTTATAGCTTGAATCTTTTTGAGCGATCGAATGACCACAGGAACAACCAAGCCAAAATTCTTTTTTATCTCGGTTTCAATTTTAACGACAAGCTTTTTGGGGTCTTCTTCGCTTCGAAAAATCACATTCCCGGAGTTTATATAGGTACTAACTTGCTCAAGTCCGATTCGTTCGAAGGTGGTTTTAAGCCTGGGCATTTCGACTTTTGCTTTGCCCCCAACATTTATGCCTCTGAGCAATGCAACATATGTTGTTTTTATCATATTAGGATTATAGCTTACGAGCTATACTGAGACTGTAAAGGAGGTGTTATGCAAAAGGTAGTTACATATCTTTGGTTCGACAAGAGCGCCGAAGAAGCAATGAAGTTCTATGTAGAAGTATTTAAAAACTCGCCGTCCAAAGAAGCACGAGATTCAGAAGTCCTGGAAATTACTCGTTATCCCGAGGGTTACACAGAAGGCCCGATGGCTGGTATGGAGGGTCGGGTTCTGAATGGAAGCTTTAAGCTAGCGGGTCAGAAAATTTATGCTCTAGATGGGGGACCTATCTTTAAATTCTCGCCGGCTATTTCACTATATGTCGAATGTGAAGATCAAACTGAAATTGACTATTTTTGGGACAAATTCTCGGCCGTGCCTGAGGCAGAGCAATGCGGTTGGCTAACTGATAAGTTTGGCCTCAGTTGGCAGATAATACCCAAAGATATGGGTGAACTGCTCCAAACCAAAGAACAAATAGATATTATGCTCAAAATGAAGAAGCTTGATATTGCAACACTCAAGGGTGCCACGAAGGGATAAAGCGTATAATACGTATGGGTTGGGAGCAAAAGGAGTGTAGTGGCAAGCTCGAAACTCATTATTATTTCGACACGTTTACCAATTACCGTTAGTAAGTCAAACGGACAGTTAAGCTATGCACAGAGTACTGGTGGCCTAGCAACCGGTATGGCTTCCGTAAGTAAGACAAGAGATACGGTTTGGGTTGGTTGGCCTGGGATCGCCTCTGACAAACTAACCTCCAAAGACAAGCAGAACATAGAAAAAGAGCTCAAAAAGAGTGGCTGCTCTCCTATTTTTCTAACGCAGTCTCAAATTGATGCCTATTATTCGGGATACTGTAACGCCACACTCTGGCCGTTGTTCCACTATTTCCCCACAAAAGCCCGTTTCCGGGGTTTATATTGGCGGCAGTATAAGGCAGTCAATCAGCTTTTTTATAAAGAGGCAAAGAAGCACTTTAAACCCAATGCCACCGTCTGGGTACATGATTATCAGCTACTTCTACTGCCAGCCTTACTCCGAACATACAGTCAAAAGATCCAGATCGGCTTTTTCCTACACACCCCCTTTCCTTCCTACGAGATTTTCAGAATTATTCCCGAACGCGAAGAACTGCTAGAAGGAGTATTAGGTGCCGACCTCATTGGCTTTCACACTTATGACTATGTACGTCACTTTTTAAGTAGTGTTCGAAGAATTTTGGG
>CAZVJS010000001.1:35414-63245 GCA_964627365.1 uncultured Candidatus Saccharibacteria bacterium
GTAAGGTAGTGTTGGTGCTGCATGCCGCTCCGTCACGAACGGATGTCGAAGAATACCAGAACTTACAGATGGAAATCGAGCAAAAGGTTTCCCATATTAATGGTGAGTTTTCGAGTATAGAATGGGCGCCAGTGATTTATATCAACCGTGTTCTGCCGCTTGACGAGGTAGTGACCATGATTTCTCAGGCAGATGTGATGCTGGTTACGCCAATTCGTGATGGGATGAACTTGGTGGCTAAGGAGTTCGTGGCTACCAAGCATAAGGATAAAGGTGTCCTAATATTGAGTGAAATGGCAGGAGTGGCATCTGAATTACAAGAGGCAATCATAGTAAATCCTCATAATCGAGTTATGGTAGCAAAGGCTATCAAACAAGCCTTGGAAATGCCCGAAACAGAGCAAAGAGAGCGTCTGCTAGCTATGCAAAAGCGAGTTTCGCACTACACCATAGAGCGCTGGGCAGATGATTTCTTAACTCAGCTACAGAGCACTGCTGAGCAAAGCCTTGTTAGCGGCAAACAGATGACCAAACGCGACAAAGCGAGTTTAATACAAGACTATTCCAAAGCAACCTCTCGGCTGGCACTGCTAGATTACGATGGTACATTGCGTGATTTTGTGGCCTCTCCCAAGCAATCACTTGCAAGGCCTTCGCGTAAGGTAAAAAGTGTCCTCAAAAGGCTCGCCTCTGACCCCAAAAACCAGATTGTTATTGTCAGTGGAAGGCCCAAAAATGTCTTAAATGACTTCTTTGAGGGCATGGGCTTAGGGCTGATTGCCGAACATGGAGGCTGGATCCTAAACGCTGGGAGCTGGGTAAAGTCTAGCCTAACCTCTCGTAAATGGAAGGCTGCAGTATTACCAATTTTAGAAAACTACACTGCTAGAACACCCGGTTCGGAACTTGAGGAAAAAGACTTTTCATTAGTGTGGCATTTCCGGCAAGTGGCACCAGATCTAGCGTTTGTGCGTGCTCAAGAGCTCAAAAAAGAACTAAAGAATGCTCTGAAGGGATCGGATGTGGGCGTCTATGAGGGTAATAAGGTTGTAGAAGTAAAACCACGCCGTATGCACAAGGGTGCAATTGTTACAGAGCTACTCACAAGTCAACAGTGGGACTTTGTCATGGCCATTGGTGATGATTACACCGACGAAGATATGTTCCGCGCCTTACCAGAGCGGGCTTACACAATTAATGTCGGCGAAAGAGATTCTTCAGCTCGCTTTCAACTAGGCACAGTCCAGGAAGTAGTTAAGCTGCTCGATAGCCTGCCCACTAGTGAAGGTCGTTCCAGGCGTAATCTGATAAAATAAAGCTAAATGACAGCTCAAGAAATTCGCCAGGCTTATTTAGATTTTTTTGCTCAAAATGGGCATACGGTTATTCCGCGTGCGCGAATCGTACCAGATAATGACCCCACTACCCTCTTTACGGGCAGTGGCATGCAGCCGCTTATTCCTTATTTACTTGGAGAAAAGCATCCGGCTGGGACAAGGTTGGTAAATAGTCAGCCCTGCTTGCGAGCGCAAGACATCGAAGAAGTCGGCGACAATCGACACACGACCTTCTTTGAAATGCTGGGAAACTGGAGCTTGGGTGATTACTTCAAAGATAAAGAAATCCCTTGGCTATTTGAGTTCTTGGTAGAAAAGGTTGGTCTGGATCCTGGTAAGCTATATGTAACCTGTTATATAGGTAACAAAGAGTTTGATATTCCTAAAGATATTGATGCTTCAGAACTGTGGTCTGACCTGTTTGCTAAGAAACAGATCGATACCAAACAAGTCGAAATTGGTTCGGAAGAAGATGGCTACAAAAATGGCATGGATCAGGGCCGGATTTTCTTCTATGATGGCAGTAAAAACTGGTGGAGTCGGGCCGGTGGTGAGGCCACTACCCCACTTGGCGACCCATGCGGACCAGATACAGAGGTTTTTTATGATTTTGGTACGCCCCATAACCCACATTTTGGCGAAAACTGTCATCCAAACTGTGACTGCGGCCGGTTCCTTGAGATAGCAAATAGCGTGTTTATGGCCTACAAGCGTACAAACAAAGGTTTTGAGTCCTTAGAAAGGCCTAATGTAGACTTTGGCGGTGGTCTGGAACGTATTGCTGCCGCTAAGATCAATAGTCCTGATGTCTTCAAAATTAGCTTGCTCTGGCCAATCATTGAAGAGCTACAAAAGACCAGTGGCAAAAGTTACGATGCTCATACAGCTAATATGCGCGTAATTGCTGATCATCTGCGTGCGGCCACATTTATGGCTGCTGATGGCATAGAACCCAGTAATAAGGCCCAAGGCTATGTTATGCGCCGCCTGGTACGCCGTGCAGTCCGTTTTGCCTTTGACCTGGGTGTTGAGCAGAACTTTTTACAAGATATCATCCCTGTTATAACCGATTTATATGAGCCTGACTACCCTGACGTAGCTAAAAACCGCCAGAAGATCATTGATGTCCTTGTAAGAGAAGAGAAAGCTTTCCGCCAGACACTACGTAAAGGCCTACATGAATTTGAAAAGATTGCTTCCAAATCAAAAGTTGAATCTACAGGAATGTCGCTAATCGTAGGCCCGCTTATGACTGGCGCAGATATATTCAAGCTTTATGATACTTTCGGCTTTCCCGTTGAGCTATCGAAAGAAGAGGCGTTTAGACGAAATATCCCCCTAGACTCTGATGACCAAAAACAGTTTGACGAATTAATGGAACAACAACGAAAACGCTCTCAAACTGCTGCCAAAGGTACGTTCAAGGGTGGTTTGGGCGGTCAGACGCTTCAACACAAGAAATATCACACAGCTACACACCTTATGTACCAGGCTCTAAGAGATGTCCTTGGTAACCACGTTATCCAAAGAGGTTCAAATATTACCGAGGAACGTCTGCGCTTTGACTTTAGTCATCCAGAAAAGATGACACCAGAGCAGATCAAACAGGTAGAAGACATTGTAAATGAACAAATTGGTAAGGATCTCAAAGTCACCTGGGCTGAATATCCTACCGAAGATGCCACAGGAAAGCTCGGTGCTCTGGGACAATTTGGCGACAGGTATGGAGATAAAGTAAAAGTCTACACAATGATTGCAGACGGCGTAGAAAAGCCATTTAGCTTCGAGATATGTGGTGGTCCACATGTAGATCACACACTTCAGCTCTTCGAAGATGATAAGAAGTTCAAAATTATCAAAGAAGAAAGCTCATCTGCTGGCATTCGCAGAATCAAGGCTGTCCTAGCATAGACACCAAAGTCACTATACACTAGAAGATAGTAGTAATGGTTAAACAGCTATGAGCTTAACTATAGAGCCAGATTTTCTATCAATATTCGAAGCCTTGCCCGGATGTTATGTTATCTTGACGCCTAAATTTGATATGGTTGCAGCCACTAAAGCCTATTACGAGGCGACGTTGACCACTCCAAAAGTACTATTAGGCAATAATGTATTTGATATTTTCCCGGAAGATGCTGAACATTTGGCTCCTGGCGAAGGTAAAGATCTAACATTTTCACTCAATCTGGTATTGAGGACCAAGAAGCCACATACTATACCTTTGCAACGCTATGACTTGGATGTAAGAGCCCATGGTGAACATAAATTATTAGAACGATGGTGGCGCCAGACAAATATTCCCGTACTCAATGACAAGGGGGAGCTAATCTACATTATTAATGCTGTTGAAGACGTGACCGATATGTTACGCACGCTTGAAAATGCTCAAGAAAGCATCAAACGTCTACACAGCAAGTGAAGTCGTAATACTGTTAGTAAAGTGGCTGGGGCTAGTGGACGTACTTCGAACTTTCAGACCAGTAGGTTATACTTGAGCCAAATATGGGAAAAATTATTGCTATCGGGGGTGAAGAAGTCGGTATTCTTCAGAAAGATGGGACAAATTTGCAGATTGTGACAGAGCCTGCGCATAAAGAAGTACTTGCCCAGACTGGCAAGAAACATCCCAAAGTTCTGTATATCCCCACCGCCAAAAACGATCGCCAAGATTTTGTAGACGGATTTACTAAGTACTACACAAATCTAGGGAGCGGTGGAATCAAAGTTTTACGTTTGCTCTACGAAAAACCAAGCCTGGCAGAGATTACCGAGAAGATACTCTGGGCGGATGCCATCTACGTAAATGGTGGTAATACGCACAGAGCAATTGTGAATTGGAAACGTTGTGGTGTAGATAAATTACTAAAACAAGCTTACGATCAAGGTACTGTGCTATCTGGTCACAGTGCGGGCGCTAGTTGTTGGTTTAAATATCTTTGTTGTGATCCATATGGTAAGGCTAAACCGTTTAGGATGATTGGTCTGGGTATAATTGATGCTATGGTTTGCCCGCACTATGATACATATTCATATCGACGCACTGCACTTAAGAAAATGACAAAACGAACTCCAGACGTTGTAGCAGTCGCGATTGATGAATATGCAGCCATTGAAATTGTCGACCAGACATATCGTGTCATAGCACCTGACCAAAAGTCGCAGGTAAATCGTACGTTTTGGAAAAATGGCACCTATTTTGTAGAAAATATTCCGGCGACTAAAGAGTTTCAAGATATTAACAACTTACTCACAATACCAACTATGTGATTTTAAAGACAAATTAGTCTAGCTGGGGCTAGTGGACGTACTTCGGAACTTTACGAATGCTCTTCCAGTGTTCGAGTAAGATCATGCTGAAACGCTTCAATATATGTTTCGGCATTTTGATACTCTGGCCATATACAAAGGAATTCATCATGGAGTGGATTTAGACCTATTCTTTCTTTGTGAGTGTATCTACTTACTTCAATGCTATGAGTGCCTTCGATAGAATAGTATCTTCTAGGTACCTCTTTTACGACAGTTCGTTCTTGCGTAAGACTGCTTTGATCTGGGACAAATGCCCGATCCAATCTAAGTGGCGACCTGTCCCGATCATAATCTCTGTACACGGTTAGATCATGGTTTCCACCAAAAGCGATCATCAAATAGTCAGCAACCACACCTTCTGGGCCACCCACACCAAGTCCATACACTTGTTGGTGTCGCAAAGGAAAGTCCCTTTCTACTGTACTTACGTGTTGTGCGCGCGGCCGCAATTGTTCATAAACGCTCGTGCCAAGGTCGGCAAGTCTGGCCAATAATGGAGCAAGCTCTGCCTTTCTTTGTGCAAGTAATGTATCTCGTTCTGCAACTTCTTCCTGACTTAGTAGCCTACGCTCACTCATAGATAACTAAGTATTTCGTGACAAGAGTAAAAGTGCAAGCATATGCGTCATGGCTGGGGAGGAGGGATTCGAACCCCCGAATGCCAGTACCAAAAACTGGTGCCTTACCACTTGGCCACTCCCCATCAGACAGTGGAACAGGTTAGATTTTAGCGTAGTAAAGGTTTTTACTCAATTGCCTGTACGAAAAGAACGATGTATTTTACCGAGCAAGGCTACTGGATAAATCACGTCCTCATAAAATTTATCGCGGATCGGAAAAACTCCTAACGCATCTTCGTCGCTAAACTCATGAGCATGTGTTTCTCCCAGTAATGCCACATGTAGTTTTAATTCTCGTGCGTTTTTAATACGAACTAGGGTCGTTGCTAGTACTAGACCATTAACCGTATGCAAAATACTACTTGCTTCGTATTGAACTACTTCGCCTGGATCACTCTCGTGACGTGTCAATGCTTTAATACCGACACTTTCTAAATTAACGTCATGTTGAGCGTTTAATTCATCACATGAATCACTAATATACCACTCTGCATCCGTAGCCCGACCCACATAATAAGCCGGGATTTGGTATGTTTCTGCACGTTGCAATGGAATACGACCCGCCGTAAGCGTGTCGTATAGTTCTATAGTTGCCATTTTTTGCCCCTTTTTTGTGTCTAAGCACGTTATATATATCGAGTATGTTCCTTGTTGTAATATTGTCAAGAGGGTTTATACACAGGTTTTATATCGCTTAAGATATAATCAGACCTAATGCACGTTACTGAACCAACGCAGTTCAAGGCTTTGCCAAGACATCACAAACGTAGACTGTGGATCATAAGTTTTGTTGTATTCCTTGTTTTGGCAGCGCTTACATACGTTGCATTACTTTACTTTCGTCCCCTACCCCCCGTAAATGCTGCAAAAGTCAATATAATGTTGCCTGCGGCTCAAAGTGTTAGCCTAGCGTGGCCTAATTATGGGCAAGCTGCAATTGGAGCTGATGGATTTGGCTTATTGGCAAATCATGGTACCCAAACGCCTGCTCCTGCTGCGAGCACAGCCAAACTCATATCTGCCTTGGCTATATTAAAGCAAAAACCAATAACAACTGGCCAAACGGGGCCAATGATTACACTAACAAACGACGATGTTGATATCTATAATGACTATTATGCACGTGGCGGCTCTGTAGTCGCTGTCGAAGCTGGTGAGCAGCTTAATGAATATCAGGCTTTGCAGGCTATGCTACTGCCGTCTGCCAACAATATGGCAGACAGCTTAGCCAGATGGGCTTTTGGTTCAACAGATAACTATGTCAAATACGCAAATCAACTAGCTGCTTCACTTGGGATGAATAACACTCATATAACGGATGCCAGTGGATTCTCGCCAGACACAAAAAGCACTGCAACAGATATGGTTATTTTGGCTCAAGCCGCCCTAAAAGAACCAATTATTATGGAGATTGCAGGACAAAAAGAGGCTACTATTCCGGTCGAAGGTGCTGTTCAGAACATTAATCGACTGCTCGGCCAGGATGGAGTTGTGGGCATAAAAACTGGTAACACAGACGAAGCTGGGGGGTGCTTTGTACTGGCTGCAGTCCATACTCTAACAGATGGCAAAAAAGTTACCATAGTCAGTGCGGTTATGGGCGCTCCTACCCTTAGCGCTTCTATGACGGACAGCTTAACTCTATTGAAAAGCAGTTACAGTGGTTTTCAAACACAAACCATTATGCATAAAAATCAGTCCGTTGCCGCCTATCAATCAGCCTGGGGTAGTAATGCCACAGCTGTTTTATCTAACGATGTTCAAGTCTTAAATTGGATAGGTCGCCCCGTTACATTAAGTACTAATCTAGGAGAGATCACCACTCCAGCTAAGAGCGGACAACAAGCCGCAGAGTTAAATCTTGTCGTAAATGGTAATGAATCAAGTGTCAAAGCCTACTTGAATCAAACAATACCAGCTCCATCACTTAAGTGGCGGTTGACTAGAAACTAATAGTTAGGCGCGGACGGAAGATCAAAGAATTCTTCAAGCGTTTGCCCAGTTCTTGAAAGTTCGGCTGCCAGGGCCTTTCCAACGTAACGGAAATGCCAAGGCTCTGTACGGTAGCCAGTAATGGCCGACTTGTCTGGTACATAACGACGAATATAACCGTAGTCAGCAGCTTGCGCGAGAACCCATTTAGCTGCATCAGTACTTCCAAAACAATCTTCCCTACATCCAGGCGTTGCAATATCTACTGCCCAACCAGTTTGATGCTCGCTGTAACCTGGTCGTGCGCTTTCACTATCTGCCACTGCTTGGCCATAGTTTTTTACCTCATTACCATACACCGAAACTTGAGTGACATACGATCTGTAACCACTTTCCGGAACCAAGGTGTAACCAGCAGCTTTGGCTCCAGCGACAAGCTGTTTGTATGCATCAGCAGCGGTCATGCGAAGATTTTGCCCGTTTCCAACTGCTGTTAAATCAGATGGGGAATATGTCTTAGGATCCAGTGGCCTCTGTTTATTAACCACTATCCACTGGCTCGCCGGATCAGAGATAGAGTACTGCTTTTTATCAAAGTTTTGTGAGGCTGGTGTCTGTTGAGTTTGCACGGAAGTAGTCGATTGCGGCAATAAGGGCTTGTGATTTAGTCCATAAATGATTCCAGCACCAATGCCAGCCACTGACACAGCAGCAATAATTATTGTGGTGCGTTTCATTCCTTTTATTATACATATGAATGTGTTTATACTTGCAGTTTGTATCTGTTTATCGTAGGGTTAGATCAGAAATGCCAAAACGTGTGCCCCTGAACCCAGAAGACTATATTGTGCCCCTGAATATGAACGGATTACAGGGACGAATGCTATATTTGCCACCGCCCAAAGGCAAAACCCGCCAAATGCTCATGCTATATGGCCTGCACGCTAGTATTGAACGATTATTCGGTATGGCTGAAGATCTAAACAAGTACGGCGGCGTGACATTACCCGATCTACCGGGCTTTGGTGGGATGACCAGCTATTACCACATTGGCGAAAAACCTACACTTGATAACTTAGCCGACTACTTGGCTGCCTTTATAAAACTGCGTTACAAGCGACGTAAGGTAACAATAATTGCCATGTCTTTTAGTTTTGTTATTACCACCCGAATGCTACAGCGCTATCCAGAGCTGGCCGATCGGGTTGAATTGCTTATTAGTGTAGTTGGTTTTGTGCATAACGAGGATTTTATGTACAGCGGCGCAAAACGTGCGGGCTTCCACACCCTTGCAGCAGTATTTTCTCAGCGCTTGCCAGGCTGGTTTGCGCAACATGTCATATTACGTCCATTCGCCATAAAAACCTCATATCGGTTGGTTGCAGGCAGGCACGCCAAGCTCATGGATGCTGATACCGAGGAGCGCAATAAACGTATCAACTTTGAGGTTGTTCTTTGGCAAATCAATGATATCCGTACCTACTTCGACACCTTCATTACAATGGTGAAACTAGATCTATGTAATGCACCCGTAAAACTACCTGTTTATCACATTGGTGTGGCGGATGACCACTATTTTGATAACCAACTCGTCGAACAACATCTTAATGTTATTTATGATAAGGTCGAGGTGATAATTTCTAAAACTCCGGCCCATGCACCCACCATTGTGGCTGATGCCAAAGCTGCCGCTCCATTCATTCCACGCAAAATTCGAACACTTCTTGCACACTAATCACTGATATAATACTAACAAGATGAAGATTGGTTTGGTTTGTCCATATAACATGTGGGGCAACGGTGGTGTACAGGAGTGCGTAGCCTCTGTAGCCGACGAATTAGAAGCGCGTGGCCACGAGGTTCGGATTATTACACCTAAACCAAGGGGATATAAAGGCCGTGTACCAAAGCGAATTTTAACGGCTGGCATGTCAGCCAATCTACGTGCTTTTTTGAGTACGCAGACTCAGGTTTCCGCCAGTATAGACACCGATGCCATCAAACGAATGCTCGATGAAGAACAGTTCGATGTATTACACTTTCACGAACCATGGGTGCCTATAGTAAGCCGGCAGGTGCTCACCCGCTCAAAAAGTGCCAATATTGCCACCAGCCACGCCAAAATGCCCGACGGGCTTACCACAAAAGCCATTGCCAACATGTTCAATTCATACACTAAGTTCTTAATCCGTCACATCCACGCTTATAGTGCAGTATCAGAACCTGCCGCCGAATATGTTCGTAGTTTTATTGAAGAGAAGATCGAGATTATCCCAAATGGTATCGATCTAAAGAAGTACAAACCAAGTCCGCGCAAAGAAACTAAGCAAAAAACTATTTTATATATCGGAAGGTTAGAAAAACGTAAAGGCGTTATCCATCTTCTTGAAGCCTACAAAGAACTTTCCAAACATCATCATGATGTTCAGTTGGTGATTGCTGGAGACGGAGAACTTCGCCCTGGGTTTGAACAGTGGGTCAAAGACCACCGCGTACCACGTGTAAAGTTTCTGGGTTTTGTTAGTGAGCGTCGTAAACACAGCCTGTTAAACAATGCAGATGTATTCTGTTCACCCGCTCTTTACGGAGAGAGTTTTGGTATTGTGCTGCTGGAAGCAATGGCTATGGGCTTAGTGACAGTTGCCGGAAATAACCCAGGCTATGCGTCAGTCATGCAAGGAGACGGCCAAGGCTCGTTGGTTGATCCAAGAGATACTAAAGCATTTGCTAACAAACTTGAAAATTATTTGTATAACCAAAAACTACGTAATTCGTGGCAAAAATGGGCCAAAGATTACGTCAAACAATTTGATTATCCAAAGATTGTTGATAAATACGAACAGCTCTATAAAACAGGGCTTAAAAACTTAAAAAAATGAAAATTGGTTTTGTAATAGACGACACGCTCGATAAGCCCGATGGTGTGCAACAGTATGTTCTAACCTTGGGTTCTTGGTTCAGTTCCAAAGGACATGAAGTACACTACCTAGCCGGTCAAACTGCACGAACAGATGTGCCCAATGTGCACTCTTTGAGCCATAACTTACACGTCCGGTTTAATCAAAACAGACTGTCAGTTCCCCGTTCGTCAAATACACAAAATATCAAGCAGCTTCTGGAGCAAGAACAATTTGATATTTTGCATGTACAAATGCCGTACAGCCCACTGATGGCTGGCAGAATTATCAAGCTAGCGCCTAAGCGAACGGCAATAGTAGGCACCTTTCATATCGTGCCATTCTCATTTATCGAAAGAGTTGGGGGTAAATTGCTTGGATTGTGGCAATGGCGCAACTTAAAACGTCTCGACCAAGTCGTTAGTGTTTCAGTCCCTGCGCAACAGTTTGCCAAGTCCGCCATGGGACTAACGTCGAAAGTATTACCTAACGTAGTCAATGCGAGGCTTTATCAAACTGGCAAAAAACTCAATAAATATGATGATGGTAAGATTAATATCGTCTTTTTAGGGCGGCTAGTGGAACGTAAAGGCGCAATGCAACTATTGAAGGCTGCGGAAATTTTGCACGCAAAGAAACAGCTCGATAACGTCCGATTACTCATCTGTGGTAAGGGCCCACTAGAAAAACAACTAAAAGTATTCGTCCACGAGAACCGTCTTAGCTCACATGTGCATTTCGAAGGCTTCATTAGTGAAGCCGACAAGCCCGACTACCTGGCGAGTGCTCACATTTCAGTATTTCCAAGCCTAGGGGGCGAAAGTTTCGGGATCGTGCTTATCGAAGCAATGGCTGCAGGCAGCGAAACTGTGCTGGGTGGCAATAATATCGGTTACCAATCTGTTTTGGGCACGAACTCAGATCAACTTATAGATACCCTGGATAGTGAAAGTTTTGCTAAGCAACTTCATCACTTTGTTGTGAATAGCCAGTCTAGACGTAGAACAGCCAACTGGCAGCAGAAACATGTTATGCAGTATGACGTGGCCACAGTTGGAGAACAGTTACTGCACATCTACGAAAGAGTGATTGCAAAAAAGTCTAGATAACCAGATAATACAACTATGAAATTCTTTGGCAAAAAACAAAATAGTATAAGCATAACCAACGATACAATTGTCCGGGCTATCGTAATAACCATTTTAGCTATCTTGTTTTGGCGAATGCTGGGCAAGTTAACTGGCGTACTCACTTTGCTTGGCTTATCGGCATTCTTAGCACTGGCATTAAACCCAGCCGTTTCTTGGATTGGCCGACATTTGCGCACCAAAAACCGCGCACTTTCTACTGGGATTGCCTATATTTCGGTCCTGGTAATACTTATTGCTTTCATGATAATTGTGGTGCCACCTCTCGTGCGGCAATCCACCGATTTTGCACGTAACATCCCATCAAGTATCAGTAATTTTCAAAATCAAGACACCTCACTAGCACGGACTATCCGTCGCTATAAGCTGGATAGTAAAATTGATGATGTTCGCCATGACATTAGTAATCGTGTCGATAATATTTCTGGTCCAGTCCTTAGTACCGCCGGTCGGCTTGGAACAGGTCTGGCCAAAACCATTACCGTAATTGTGTTAACCTTTATGCTGCTTGTCGAAGGGCCGCTTTGGATAAATCGAATTATTGGTATGATGCCTGCTGATAGTCGTGATAAGCGTAAGCGAGTGGCCCACAAGATGTATCGTGTGGTAACTGGGTATGTAAATGGACAGCTATTAGTTGCGCTTCTTGCAGCTGGTTTTGCATCAATCGCGCTACTCATTGGCAGTACATTGGCAGACGTGTCTGTGAATGTAGCGGCACTGGCTGGAATAGTGTTTATTTTTGGACTGATTCCATTAATCGGTAATACCATAGCTGCGATCTTGGTTTGTATTTTTTGTTTATTTTCATCAACCGGCCTCGCGATAGGTATGCTTGCTTACTTCATTGTGTATCAACAGATCGAAAATGCCACTTTACAGCCATTTATTCAGTCTCGTAACAATCAATTAACCCCGCTACTGGTGTTCGTTTCTGCCCTCATTGGGGCAAATCTTTATGGTTTACTCGGCGCCTTGGCGGCAATACCAGTGGCTGGCTGCATACGAGTAATCTTTGATGAGTACGTTGCTGATAAACTACCTGACGAAGACGATGTCGTTACCGATATAACCAAAACTGTTAAAGGCAAGGTTTAGAGCCGATACCAGACTTGACCTTGTGGGGTATCGTTGAGCCCTATACCTTCAGCAAGCAGTTTATTCCGTAGTTCGTCTGATTGTTTCCAGTCCTGTTTTTGGCGAACTTGGCTGCGCTCGTGTATGAGCTTCTTTTGCTCATCGGTAATATCCTTGCGTTCAGCCAAACCAAGACCTAGGTACGCGTCAACAATCCTTACAGCTTTTTTGACGGCCTTAGAGTCAATTCCGAGCTCACCTACGCGATTTACCATGCCATTGAGCTGTGCCAGAGCTTCAGGAGTCTGCATGTCACCCTGCATAGCCTTCTCAAAAGCTTTTAATGCCTTTTCATAGTCTTGGCTAAGTTCAGTTGATTCAAGCGCTTGAAACCCTAAATCAGCCCACATTTGAAGCGATTTCAGGGTAGTTTGGAAGGATTCAAGGACTTCCCAAGTAAAGTTCATCTGGCTACGATAATGAGATTGCAGCACCATTAGGCGAAATGCCAGTGGGTCAAAACCCTTTTCCTGAATATCTTCGAGGGTGAAGAAGTTATTTAGGCTTTTGCTCATCTTCCTGCCATCAACGAGCAAATGCTCATTATGTACAAACCATTTGGCGTATGTTGGGTTGTCTTTTCCGGCAGTGCTTTGCGCAATTTCATTTTCGTGATGCGGAAAAATATTGTCAACGCCACCAGTATGAATATCAAAGGGCTGCCCAAACTGCTTTACGCTCATTGCCGAACATTCAATATGCCAACCGGGCCGGCCTAGCAGGCTGTGGCCATCTAGCTCAAATTCCCAAGCTGCTTCGTTGTCTTTCTGCAGTTTCCAGAGCGCAAAGTCATGAATGTAATCCTTGTCATACTCATCGTTATTTATGCGGGCAGCACTGGTGTTTTTAGCATCTAGTTTTAATAGTTGACCATACTTCTTGCCACTTTTTTGATACTTTTCGATAGAAAAATAAACTCCATCGTCGGCAATGTAAGCAAAGCCGTCTTTATGTAATTGCCGGATTAGTTTTTGCATTTCATCAATATTCTCAGTTGCCCTTTCAAAGTGAATAACATCAATGTCATTTCCTATGGATTTCATATCAGCTAAAAAGATTTGTTCATATTCTTTTGTGAGTTTCTTGAGTGCTACATTCCTGTCATCATCAGGATAATTTTCTTGGCTTCGTGCAATGGTTTTATCATCAACGTCTGTATAGTTCATCACCTGCTTAACGTCGTAACCAGCTTGAGCAATAATTCGCCTCAGTGTATCCGCAAAAATATATGCCCGTAAATTGCCGATGTGTATGTGGTCATAAACTGTTGGTCCACAGGTGTACATCCGCACTTTACTTGCCTCTAATGGCTCAAATTCATATGTGGTTTTAGTAAGTGTATTATGGAGTAGCATTAAGTAACTCTTCTGCTATTTTAAGACATTCTGCTTTGACTTCTTCAATAGATTTGGCGTTTTCTAGCTTAAAACCGGCAGCGTAGCTGTGTCCGCCGCCGCCAAAATGAAGTGCAAGCTTATCAGCTACATCGCCACCATAATTGCAGCGTATTGAACCGGTAATCTTATCATTTGGATATAGTTTAAGAACAATGGCCACTAATACCCTTTCAGTTTGTAGCATATCCGTTTGAATCAATGGTGCAGGATTATATAGAGGACTATATTCTTTTATTTCATCGTAAGGCACTGTCAGCAGTGCAATTCGGCCGTCGGCCTGCAGTTCGGTTCGCTTAATCAGTTCCGCCTTATAGCGAAAGATCGTTTCAGGCATTTTGTTAAAGGCTCGTCTCGCTTCCTCGAGCCTGCTACGATTAACTCCTGCCTCGATAAGGTCTGCAACTATACGGTAGGTTTGCGGTGTTGTGCCATCGCTGGATAAACCAAGTGAATCAGCCAAAATTGAGCTTACGATATGCGTTTTAGCCGTCAGATTGATTTCCCACTGAACCTGAGTGGCTAGTTTGTAGATAACTTCACCTGTAGCAACAGCTTGTTTGTCATTGATAACGATTTTGGCATAAGGGATATCACACTCCACCTCAGCGTGGTGATCAAGAACAATTACTGGTTTACTTGCAACCCAGCCACGAAATTGGCTATGCTCCAACTTTTCAAGCAGTAGTATGGCACTGGTATCAACAATAATACTAACGTCAATTTTGGAGGGCATATCCTTGCTGACTCGATCCCAGCCTTCAAGGTGCTTTAGGTAGTCAGGAATGTCTACTCCACAGTACAAATGCGGTTCTTTGCCGAGTTCGTGCAAAATTTGTTCTAGCGCCAAAGCGCTTCCCAGACTATCTCCATCTGGGTTATCAGCCTGAATAATTACAATGTTGTGAGTGCCATCAACTATTTGCTTAATTTGGTCTGCATCAGAGTATGTACTCATAAGACTTGACGACCTTCCAAGGCTCTACTTAGAGTAATTTGGTCTGCATACTCCAGATCAACCCCAATTGGTAAACCTCTTGCTAGACGGGTGATTTTGACTTTCGGGTTAGCGATTTGCTGCTGTATGTATAAAGCTGTTGATTCGCCCTCGACACTGGCATTGGTAGCCAGGATCACTTCTTTTACTTTGTCTTCCTTCACTCGGTGAACGAGTTCATTCAGATGTAGTTGGTCGGGTCCTACGTTATCTATTGGCGAGATAAGCCCTCCCAGTACGTGGTAGGTGCCTTTGAATTGATTGGTCTTCTCAAGCGCAACAATATCAAATGGATCTGCTACGACTGCCACTACTTTCTTGTCGCGACTAGGGTCGGTATACAAGTCCGAGAGTTCCTGACCAGCTTCGACAAGCGCAAAAGTTTTTTTGCAGTAACTTACGCCGCTATGTAATTTTTCCGTTGCATTACTAATGCGCTGAGCATATGCCGGATCGTTTTTTAGCAGGTAATAGGCGTAACGTTCGGCACTACGAGGTCCAACCCCTGGTAAGGAACCGAGTGCTTCAATAACCTCGAGCAAAGCTGGTGGTAAAACCTGCATTATTGGCTACATTCCCAGATCGCCGAGCATACCCATAAACGGCTGCATCTTTTCGGCTGCCAGCTTCTGACTGGCAGCAATTGCATCCTTTACGGCTTCTTCTACCCAGCGCTCTAGCTCTCCAATATCATCAAGATCAACCTGTTCAGGGTCAATGTGAACGTGTTTAATTTTTTGTTCTCCGGTTATCTCAACACGTACAGCACCATCACCAGCTTCAACAGTAATTGTTTCTTTCTGAAGTTCTTTTTGAACTTTTCGCATTTTCATCAACATCTTAGCCTGGTCAAAACGACTCATAATAACTCCTTATTACCTCAGTATATTGTAGCAAAGCCATCTAGGACTTGATAGTGAAAACTTGTTTTGTGGCTTTGGTATGCGGCCAAGCAACAAAATATCGATTCAGTTGATACCAGCAGGACAAACCTACGGCAACCAACAGTAGACTTAGTCCAATAGTTCGGACCAGTGGATTTCTAGGAAATACGGTGAACCATTGCTCTAGCAACCAGCCCACTCCCGCCGCAATAACGACATACATGAAGGGCGTTAGCAGAATACTGTTGACTGGTCCTCCCAAACAGATCAAAATCGTCCCAAGTAGCAAGGTTCCGCCGAGCATTTTGATTCGATCAAGCTTTCGCATCAGAATATAGTCGTATATTCCCAATACCAGCATAGCCAGCGCAAATACATCAAAGACAGCTAGTCCAACTAAGCCAACCATCGCATCTTTGTTACCTCTGAAGAATAAAAGATCTGCTAGAGTCACTGCATTATTTTTAACAAGAGCTAACGTTGGCCATGTATTTTGTGGCAAGCCAGCCAGACTTCGAAGCAACAGAGTGTTTTGATACACCGCATATCCAAGTGGCACTAGTAGTACTAGTAGGCTCAAGGCCGCAATTACAGTAATTTTGGGGGCCTTACTACACATGCGAACCACACTTTGTTTTTGCCAAATAACACCTATAACGGCAAACCAAATCAGGCCTGGAATGTAAATGAATGACAAAATCAAACCAGTACCAATCAAAACGGCTATCCCCGGCTTTCGTGTATGCCTGATCCACGTTCCATAAGCCAAGGCGGCCAGTAGTAGTGTGTAAGTAATACTGGGAGTGGCTAGCCGAGCATAATGCAAGAACCAGCTGGAAGTTGCAAACAAGACAGTACCCATTAGCGCCACCCTGTGGCTATGCCATTTTTTTAGAACGTAATACATAACATAAATCGCAATGGCGCCAAACAAAACACTAACCAGTCTCATTGCAAAGACGTTAAGATAACCGGTACGAATCAGGCAGTATTGAAGCAACTTGTAAGGAGCAAAAAGTGGGTCGTGAAGAATGGCATGCAAACTACTGCTACTGATTCTGGTAACAATTTCTGAGGCACTAAAGTTGGGTACCAAACTGTCCAGTCTATAGAGCAGTAGACTTCCGATGGCTAAAAGACTAAGGCTAACCTCTGCCAAAGGTCGCCAAATATGTGATAACCACAAATTCAACCTACGAATACGCATAAGAATTAGCATAAGTATAGCACCGCCTGGGGCATAGCCAGAAAAGTGAGTTATTTATTCCAGAGGTGCTACGTCTCGGTGTTTAGTATCTAAGCTTCTGAAGCGCTGTTTTTCTTTATCAAAATATAGTTCGACGTTGTCAATCGGACCGTTTCGGTGTTTTTTGATAAATATGTCGGTGATGTTCTTGCGTTCCGATTGCGGGTTGTAATATTCCTCACGGTAAATAAAGGCCACCACGTCGGCGTCTTGTTCGATGGATCCGGATTCACGAAGATCAGCCAATTGCGGAATCTGTGGGCTGCGGCTCTCAACAGATCGACTCAGTTGGCTAAGAGCTAGCAGAGGGACATTCAGCTCTCTGGCAATCCCTTTTAAGCCCCTGGAGATCTCAGAGATTTCCTGAACACGGTTGCCATCGCCACCAAAACGAGTGCCACCACTCATCAACTGCAAGTAGTCTACGATGATTAAACCAAGCTTGTGTTGGTGGTTTTCTCGGCGAGCCTTGGTGCGCAAATCGCTCACCGTAATACCTGGGCTATCGTCAATGTATATTGGTGCCTCCGACAACACACCCATTGCCTCGCCAATCTTCTCAAAGTCAGTGTCACTTAGGTTACCGGTACGCAGTGACCAAGCATCAACACCTGATTGCATGGCCAGCATTCGGTCTACTAGTTGTTCTTTACTCATTTCAAGACTAAACAGCAGGACCGGCTCATTAGTACTGAGCGCCACATTGTGCGCAATATTAAGGGCTAAGGCAGTCTTTCCCATGGACGGACGGGCCGCTAAGATAATCAGGTCAGACCTCTGTAACCCAGCTAAAACATTATCAAGGTCTTTATATCCCGTAGCCACACCACGAATCGTACCCTTGTCTCGGTGCAGTTCATCCAAACGTTCAAAGCTTTCGCCCAAGATAGTCTCAAGGCTGGTTATGTCGTGCGTGATATGTTTTTGGCTGACGTCAAATAGCTGTGATTCGGCCTGTTCAATCAGTTCTTGTAACGTTTTACCTTCGTCATAGCTTAGATCGGCAATTTGTTGTGAAGCTCTTATGAGCCTTCTCCTCAGTGCCTTTTGAGCAATGATGTCAGCGTATTGCTCGGCATGGGCGGCTGTAGGCACATAATTGGTGAGTTCCGTAAGGTATGAAGGGCCACCTGCAAAATCCAGAAAGCCCGTGCCTCTCAGTTGGTCAGCCAGAGTTAAGACGTCGATTGGGCTGTGTTTGTCGTAAAGCTGTACGATACCTTCGTAAATTCGTTGGTGTTTTGGGTCATAAAAATCCTCAATCTTAACAGCGTCCGCGATTTTTACGATTGCATCACTGTCAATCAAGATTGCCCCAAGCAGGCTGGCTTCGGCATCGGTGTTTTGTGGTGGGATAGTACCCCCTAAAGTTTTTGGATCCATACCCTCGTTACTGCTCCTCAATCTGTTGTTAGGATTCTACCACCTCAGCGCTGCCAAAAATATTGCTAATGGTATCAAGTGAGCTGGTGTCGGCTGGAACATCTTCAATTTTTCGAACAACGGCTTCAATGACAATCTGCTGCCCAGTTTGTTCCTGGATGATATCCGAAATAATTTGTTGGTTACGAGCTTCTGTCATACGTTTTTTGTGAAATGGGAAGCGAAAGGCAATAATCAGCTTGCTGTCCTCAATACTTGGCTGGCCCATACGTATTACCCCGTAAAGCGTACTGTAACGCTGTTTCAATACGTCCAGAACAGCTGGCCATTGTTCGATGGTGAAGTCTGTTTTGCTCGCTACTTTGGCGGTTTTTGCTGGCTTTTCCGGAAGCTCAGGTTCAGTCTTAGGTTTTGTCTGTTCTTTTGGCTTGGGAGCCTGAGGAGTTTCCGATTTTGGTTCAGACAAAAAGTCAGTATGACGTAAAACAACATCAAGTAGCACGACCTCTAGTAAAGTGTCTGGATTTGGGCTGGCTGGTACATCAATCAAGCGACGCAAGAGCTGAGTGGCCTCGGTGGCATCAAGTTGACTGTTACCGGTTATGATCTCTTCACGGAGGACGTTACCAAGTTGTTTTGCCACTGTGGCAGCAGTGTAGCCTTGATTGGAACTGGCGGACAAAAGGTCTAATAGTTGTTTAGGCGTTCCCTGAGCCAGAACTGCTCGTAACTGATCAATAAACTCTTTCGGGGGTATACCCAAAATTTGACGAACGTCATCTACGGTTACCGTCTTGCCACTGTGACGAGCTTGGTCAAGCAAACTAATACTGTCACGGAAACTGCCATCACCATGTTCGGCAATGAGTTCAAAAACCTCCGAAGACGCATTGATGTTTTCTGACTTAGCAATTGCTTCCAGGTGCTGAGTGGCTTTGGACTTATCAATGGGTTTGAAAGAGAAGCGCTGCGTACGGCTCACAATAGTTTCTGGAAGCTTATGCGCCTCAGTGGTGGCCAAAATGAAGATAACGTGCTCAGGTGGCTCCTCAAGTGTCTTAAGCAATGCGTTAAAGGCCTCCTTGGTCAGCATATGAACCTCGTCGATAATATATACTTTGTATTTTGCGCTGGTAGGAGCAATGTGGACTTTGTCACGCAAGTCGCGAATTTCATCGATTCGCCTGTTACTAGCCGCATCTATTTCAATAATGTCCAAGTGGATCGACTCGTCGGTGTATGGTAAGCCATTAACTTCGTGGGCTAGGATACGTGCAACACTAGTTTTACCTACTCCTCGAGGGCCGGTTAGCAGATAGGCGTGGCTGATTTTACCTGATTTAATGGCGTTTTTAAGGGTAGTCGTGACATGATCTTGTCCCACGACTTCATCAAACGACTTCGAACGGTATTTGCGGTATAGTGCTTGCCCCATTGCTCTATTTATTATAGCCGAGGCACGCTAGTTAGTCTGTTGTTTTATTCTGATTTATAAAGCTGCTTCGAGGGCTGCCCATTCGGCAGCTGAATCATCTTCTGGTACATTCACACTCACTTGGTCGCCAGGCTTTGCCTTGAAGTAGGTTACGCTTGCAAGTAAGACTCTATACTGCTTTTTGCCAACATTCACAAAGTAATGACCGTCCTTGAGCTCTAGAACTCCAACAACCTGTTTGCGAGGAATGGGACCGATCTGCTTATACATAAAGGCGCCGTCATCAGCGATAGTTAGCTTTAGGATATCACCCTGAACTAGCTTTGACTTCGATGCATAGTTGGCTGGCACAGGGTAGGTTTTACCATCAGAACCAACCATATTTTGACCATCAAAAACACCCTCGATAATCTTACCGAGAGATTCATCTTTTAAGCTTGCGGTGTCCTGAGGATCTTCGCCGACCAAACTCACTAACAACTCTTTAGCTGCAGCTAAGCTTGTCTCTGCTTCTTGAATTAGACTTCGCAAGCGTTTTATTTGCTTATCCGGTACGTCTGCCATTTTAACTCCACTCTATAAGTGTTTTTCTTTATGTACACTTACCCCTAACGCTAGCACGTTTACTACCCCAAGTCAAAACTGTCAAACGCAGGAACTGTGGATAAATAAAAACCCGCATCTCGACATGAAACACGGGTTTTCCAAGTGAACTTACCTAAATTAAGCAAGTTCCACTGTTGCGCCAGCTTCTTCCAAGGTTTTCTTGGCGGCTTCAGCGTCTTCTTTTTTGGCTTTTTCAAGCACGGGTTTTGGTGCCTCATCCACGATTGCCTTAGCTTCACCAAGACCAAGACCCGTGATGTCTTTTACAGCCTTAATAACTGCTACCTTTTGAGCACCAGCATCCTTAAGGACTACATCGTACTCACTCTTTTCCTCGGCAGCAGGAGCTGCATCACCACCAGCGGCTGGAGCTGCAGCCATAGCTACTGCTGGAGCAGCAGCACTGACATTCCAATATTCTTCGAGGAATGAAACAAACTTACTAATCTCAAGCGCGCTCATCTTGTCGAGCTCTGCTACAACTTTTTCAAATTCTTTAGGAACAGAAATTTTATCTTTATCTGCCATATAATTCTCCTTCTTATTGCCCAAGGCTTTCGGCCTGGGCATTCAAAACATTAAGTACGCCTCGGACATTGCCGGATAGTACATTTACAAATCCACTCAGCGGTGCAGAAATTGTGCCAATTAATTGGGCACGTAACTGATCCTTAGTTGGCAAGCTTGCCAACGCCTTAACATCATCAGGTCCGATAAGTATTCCGTCGGACGTAATTGCCCCCACAAACTCGAGTGTTGGTTGGGTTTTGGCGAAATCAAATAGCACCTTGGCTGGGGCTAGTTCGTCTTCGCTGTTAAAAGCGTAGAGGATCTGCCCGGTGAGCACGGTACTTTCAATATCTTTAAACTTGTCGTTGGACTCAAGCGCCTTGATAACCAAGCGGTTTTTGATGACCTTTACCTTGGTGCCACCTTCTTTTGCTTGCCTTCGTAACTCTTGCATTTGCTTTACACCAGTGCCAGTGTAAGCGGCCATAACGGTTAGCTTAGAACTATCCAGTAAAGCGTTTACTTCGTCTACAACTTCGTATTTTTTGGCTTTCGTTAATGCCATGTTTTTGCTCCTTATTTGAGCGTTAGAGAAGCTACCGACCATAATTAAGCTTCCACACGTTACCGAACCAAAAAGTCTTTGACGCGGAGGCCAAAGACTATAGAGACAAAAAGATTGTTTCTACCTAGGCGACATTATTAAGGCGTTAGCCCGTCGCTGTCTTTGGTAACGATACCGGCAATTATAGGGGTCGGCCTGGGATTTGTCAACCCTTTGGTTTACGATCGGAGGGGCCAGTTACAGTAGTCTTCACAATATTTCTGGCAATTATTTCATCTCGCTCTTGTTTTGTTGTTGCATCCTTAAGCCTCCTCATTTTGGGTTTATTGGCCTGTATAGCCTCATCACCCTCACCTTCTGGACTCGAATTCGTTGACCGGATGGCAGCCCTTCCGGCCCGTCCTTGGTATTTTCCATCTTGGTGGATAGCACTCTCACTGTGTCCATATGACCTTGGGTCGAATGGGGTATAAATTTTGTAACCATCCTCACCACCTTTTAAGATACCGTCACTATGAATTCCTGCAAAATGCTGGTTTATCAAAGTACCCACTATGGGATTTTTGGCATGGACATCAAGTTTCGCCCAGTCCATGATTGCTTCGGCTAAGGGTTTTGAAAGCACGCGATTAAACTCCCAGCGAACGGAAGCTGGCATGTCATCAGTATGCTTGTCTAAAAGGGCTACAATTGGGAAAATATCCGCATTCCCAGCTCTTTCTCCTAGGCCACAAACAGTAGATTCAATCTGAATGTTTACTTCTTTTTGTTCCCTGACAGCAAGCATCACGGCTGCTTCAACAAGACTATAGCTGTTCGCAACTGCAAGTCCCATGTCATTGTGGTTGTGTGCAGAAACAACTACACTCGGATTAATTTCGTGAACCCAGCGGATGATGTCGTCGTAGAAGTCTGTCATCCATGAAGGCGTGCGTTGGCCAACTGTATCCGGGACATTAATCACATCCACTCCTTCATCAACAGCCATCTTAACAACTCTTTCCAGAAAATCAGGTTCAGTGGTACTGGCCGCTTCCGCAGAAAATTCTACAGAAGCATCCTCATGTGCCGAAGAAATGTCCAGTGAATACCTAATTGCATGTCTTCCCATCTCAAACACTTGCTCGGGTGACTTGCCAACGAATTTCCTTTGCATATGCTCAGAGTCTGTAGAAATAAATGTGTGGATGCGAGGTCTAGCAGCATCCTGAACAGCTTCCCAAGTTGCATCGATATCATCCATAGTCGTTCGAGAAAGGCCGGCAATTACTGGAGGACGAAGTACGGTGCCACTCTGCTGACCGTCTGACCACTTTGCAACCTCAACTGGCATATTTCCTACTGTCTTTGCCACACTGAATACTTCTGCGCCATCCGACGGGGTTTTGGGAAAGCCTGACTCGATTACACCAACACCTAGGCTAGCTAACAGTTCTGCTACTGCCATTTTAGAATCTCCAGGGAACTGATTATCCTCTGGTAATGCTTGGGCGCCGTCTCTCAATGTCGTATCGAAAAACTCAATATTTACAACCGCTTCACTCATATACTTCTCCCGTAATTAAAAATAGGCTTCGACTGAAGCCTGTTACCCTGGGCTGTGCGTGAGACGTTAGACGTCTAGGCTTCAATCATACTGAAGCACAGCCCGGTAAGACCGAGAAGAATGAGCTGTGTCAACTGATTGATGCGTTTCATTACAGAGTATTGTTATATTCCTTCGTGTAACGTTTGTCAACAACACCTCTTGATTTTTGAAAATTCGAGAGTATTATCTTATGTTGGTAGAGAACGATATGTCAATACAAGAAACAGATGAAAGACTTTTGGCTCACAAAGATCTGGAGCCAATAAAACTTGCCTCTCCAGCTGACGCTGGTTTTGAGATTGCGCTTCATTTTTATTCCTTTGCAGATGGTGAGGAACCAGCTTTTTATATTAAATGGTTCTCTCTGAGTGATCAGCACCATGCTGAAATAGAGGCTAATTTGCTAAGGGAACTTGACATACCACTTGAAAACGTCAACCGTACAGAAGAAAAGCGCTGTTTAAAAACAGTCGGTAATATTGGACTATTCTCATGGTCAGATGTTGACCCCAAAACCGGTAGGGCGCACGGTGCTTACTACTCAGCTGAACCAATCGAGATCAGCTAGACATCTTGGGTTACTTGAGTTGTTCCAACTTGAACTGGGTATAACGTTCTGCAGCCAGTCGCGTTAGTTCGGGGTCTTCGTCCTTATTTACGAATTTCATTGCTTCTGCAAGCAGAGGGTGTACTTCTCTTAGTTTGTCGTGCATTTGTTGAACAAGCTTACGATAGCCAGGATGTCCTTGTGGCGTAGTCCTGAGTTCGTGTAGGTGGAAAGCCTCACGTGCGTTGTAAGTAACCTTCCATCGCATGCGGTGACCCAACAGAGTTGCATACTGCGCCTCCATTCCATAGTCACTTCTCTGCAACTCACTAAATAGTTTCAGACTCAGATCAAAACATTTTTCAAATTGATCCGCTAAGCCGGCTTCTTCAATAAGCTCGGGTATATCATAACCGTAGCGTGGTGTAAGTTGTTGCCATTCTAAATCATCAACCATTCTGTGTCTCTGCAAATCACGAAAAATACCGTAATCACACATAAGATCCCAGCTGTAATGAGCTTTTTCCAGTGCACGACCTGGCTTGTGCCGGCGATTAAACCGTTCTCCCATATAGGCGCGGAGTACTTCTTCACGTTTCTCATATGTCCAGGTTTCAACAGATTTTTGGATTTCCTCTAGGGAAAGATGTGAGTGCTCGTAAAGCATATCCGGCACCACGTCTAGCTCATTACGAGGCCAGTACGAAGAAAGAGTAACTTCTTGCTGTTCAGAAGTATATGTTTGCGGTAAATCTTTATTGGCAATCGCTTTTACCTTTTGATACGTTTCTGCCCGATAGATTTGAGCAATAACACCTCGTTCATTGATGTCAATTCGCTCAAGAAACGTAGAGAAGACTTTTCTGGCTTCTTTCAGCATTTGTCGACCGACAGCATGTGCCTCAGGTAATTCGTCACTCAATAGATGAGCTATTAAGCCCTCGAGCGCCTGACCAGAAGCATATACTCCAATAGTTGAAGTGGTGGCAACTGGCAGTACTGAACGAACGGCGTCACAGGCCTGGGCTCGTGTGGCGCTTTTCCAGGCTCCATCACGCTCCTTCTCAGGCAGGTCGCTGTTGGACCGAATATAATCTGTTAAAGTACGAACCATCGAGGAATATGTGTCAAAAATCTCATCCATTGTCTTTTGATACAGTTTTTTTGTCTTTGGGTTTAGATAGCTCGGCGTAAAATAGCGGTATTTGCCGTTTTTATCTTTTTTGTCAAAGTATATATAGCGGGTTGACTGCTCCAAGTAAGAGGCCAGGCGCCCCCATTCTACTTTTTTCGTTAAAAGGTTTGAGGCATTTTCGATAACCATGTGCTGACCTGCTAGCTGTTGTACCGAATCATCGCCATAGGCAGTAATAATCCGCTTGAGTAGCTGCGCATCTGCACCTCCACCAACTGCAAATTCGTCCAGAAGCGTAACGCGCATATCATCACCACGCCGACTGAGCCTGGCCATAGCTGCTGCGATGGTCACAGGACTCAATTTTTCAGTAAAGGCGTATACGTCACCCTGCGTGTTGGTGACCACTTCGTTCAGTAGTTCATATCCACTTTTAGTAATGGTGTATCTGCCTTGGTCATCTTGTTCAACCAGGCTATTTGTACTTTTTTCCTCAATACTTTCTTGTTTTTGACTAATAACACTAGCAATCGATACCGGCTCAGGTAGGCTCTTTTGGGTTCTCTCACCCATGGTTTTTGTTACAATTTTCCAGACTTCATTGAAGACTTCTTCTGGGCTGTTGAGGGCAAACACTACCGGCAAGTTGCGTTGCTTTGCTTCCCAGAGATAGCCAGCTCGTACTCTCTCTAAAAACTCAGGGTCGAGGTTATCGAAACGCTCGCCCTTACCGCGTGCTTGGGCACGCTCTATCAGTTTGGGTACAGTGGCATCAAGTACTATGGTTAAATCAGGTTCGTTATCACCAACCGCAAATTGAATAATACTTGTGATGGTTTCATAATCGGGCACATCGCCACGCCCATAGTATTGGATAGCCAGCGTCGTTAGGTAATTGCGATCAACAATACAGGTCACTCCCTGTTCAACACTCTTGCGAATGACATCTAGTGACTGGGCACGGGCTGCATTGTAAAGAAGTACCTCTGCCCGCGTGTTCATTGGATAATTTGGATCTTGGGTTAGGTGTCGAATGGCGCGGGCAGTTAGGTCACTTTGGCTATCGGGTTCTCTAAGCATGCGTACTGGCAAACCTGCACTTCGCAGTGCAGCTGCAATTAACTTTACTTGAGTAGTTTTTCCAACCCCTTCAGGACCTTCGAGGACAATGTACTTGCCTCTAGTCATAAAGTGAACCCTCAACTTTAGTTGGCATGTGCCTTGTATCTAAATACGCCTTTGGCAGCATCATATCTGGAGACCAGGTTTTAATGATTGCTTCTAGCTCTGTACCTTGTTGATACTTACCGCTGAAATTTTTGTCACGTCCAGCGCCATAGTTACCTTCCACATCGCCCGTTTCGTGAAATACTGCCTGTGCGATTCGCTCGCCGACTGGAAGTACAACTGTTTCTCTGTGGTTTAAATTGTATATCTCTAGTGTCAATCTGTTTATATACCCCGGATCAACCCATCCGGCGTCAAAGCAAACTGCAACTCCATTCCTGGCCCAACTCGAACGGGCTCGCAAGTCGTATGCTCCCGGCGGTTTTATACCAAAAAATTCATGAGTGTGCGCCAAGATTCTTTCGCCTGGTTTGAGCGAAATAACCGGATGATCCGGACCAATACCCACTAGAGGTGTAATGCCATTTAACTTACACCATTGCTCATGCGGCATAGCTTTGTAGGGTCCGTCAAAGTAGCGCTCAACGTCTTCGGGGTCAAAAGGGTTGTAAATGTTTCGCTCATTCATCTTCTCAATTCTGTAGTAGTAATAGCCGAGTGTTACATCCAGACTTGCATGACTAACATGCCTGTCATTAAATGGCGTGCAGACTATATGTCCGTCTTCAAGTGCCTGTCGAATCTGTGTATTACTATAGACTCCCATATACCCTCTCGTTTCATATCCATTGTACGAGACGGCAGCATTGCTTCACAAGCCATTAGTGTTGTATTTTTAGCAAATTCATGTCAGAACGCTGCAGGGCGTCTATCTCTAAGACTTTATAGAGTCTTTGGTGCGATAAGTCTTCTGCAAGTGATTCGCTTCAATGTCTTCCAGAATTTTGCGTGCACAAGCCTGCATGTCTTCTATGGTTCCATTATTAACAATCGTACAGTCAGCTGTAATATCGTCGCGTTCGCGTTCGGTTGGGTCGAGCGCATCATATTGCAAATGATCTGGTCGATACACCTTGATGATCGTGCCATTCACTTTTTTAATAAGTTCGGCGTCGTTGGGATACCGAAGTCCACCTACGATGCAAATTTTGGCTCCATCTGCCATGGCCTGCTGGGTATCTCTAATAATTTCCGCATACCATATGCTGGGGTCAATCTTTTTAACGAGGTAGCCACCTAACCATTGCAGGATAGGTCTGTAAGCCTCTTTATTCTCAGATGTTATCTTGTGCTTGGCAAGCTCGGGGTTGCGAGTCAAATTTTCTATGTGCAAAAATAGCTTTTCATACTCTACAGGGTGGCGCTGTACATCGGCCACTTGAACTTGAATCTGAAAAAAAGTGCACTTTACATGCACTACCTGCTCAATAATCTCCGGTAAAGCCTTGAGCCATTCATTGACACTTTGTACGTCATCACGAGTGGGAACTGTGTGCATGCTGGAATGCAGGCCATTGGCGACTTCAGCAACAACCATAAATGACTCAAACCTGACAGTGTTTGGTTCAATTTCTGTTATTGCTTTGGCAAACGTACTCTTACCGTGACCAATTGGTCCGGTCATACCAAATGTAAGCATAAGTTAATTAAAGCCTACGATGGGTGCTAAAGGCAACTTATTTTGTAGAAAATTATACGCCAGAAGTCGCAACCGAGACGCTGGGGCCCATTGAAGTTGTGATGTGAATAGACTTTAGGTAGATGCCCTTTAGTGACGCTGGCTTTGCGGCTTTGACACTTGCCATAACTGCTTGAGCATTCTGATCCAATTTATCGGCGCCAAAACTAACTTTCCCAATAGCTAGGTGGATGATTCCAGTACTATCTACTCGGTATTCCACACGTCCAGCCTTAGCTTCCGTGACGGCCTTAGCAACATCTGTGGTAACCGTACCACTCTTGGGGTTAGGCATTAATCCGCGTGGACCAAGTACCTTTGCGTATTTACCAAGCTTTGGCATCATGTTTGG
>CAZVJS010000002.1:0-35353 GCA_964627365.1 uncultured Candidatus Saccharibacteria bacterium
ACACCGGGTTTTCATCCCGGCAACAGGGGTTCGATTCCCCTTGGGATCACCAATTCGCTTATGCTTAAATCCTTATCTTCTAGATGAGGATTTTTGATATCATTACTTGATGAGTACGAACCCCGTTGTAGCCTACTATCGCTCAATTGAATCTCGTTTTGGCTACCGTGTGTTAAAGGGGGTGAAACATTTTGGATATTATCCTAGCGACAAACCGGACATATCAATGAGTCATGCGCAAATGCTTATGAATGCGCAACTTGCTTTAAGACTAGACCTGCCCAATGGAAGTAAAGTATTGGATGCGGGGTGTGGGGAGGGTAATGTAGCACTCTACATGGCAAAAAATCATGGAATGAATGTTGAGGGCATTGACTTGCTTGATTTCAACGTAACAAATGCTAAAAAGACTGCATTAAGTCAAGGTATTACCGACATGACAAAATTTCAAGTTGGGACATACATGAATCTGCCGTTTGCTGATAACTACTTCGATGCCGTATATACTATGGAGACGCTTGTCCACGCACCTGATTACAAAAAAGCCTTGACCGAGTTTTACCGAGTACTAAAACCAGGCGGCAAGTTAGTATTGTTCGAGTACACTATCATCGCAGACAATGATGTTAAGCCTTTGCAACAAAAAGCGATAAAACGAATCAAACAAATAAATCGTGTTGCCGCAATGCCTGCCTTTAACGAGTTCACTTTCGGGAGCATGCCGGCAAAATTATCAGCAGCAGGTTTTAAAAAAGCTGCAACCACAGATATAACACCTCGAATGTTGCCATTATTGAAGAAGTTCCACGACAAAGCCAAATTTATTTATATAATGTCACGATTACTTCACCTGGAAAATCACTTGATTAATGGAATGTCTGCAGTTGAATTTTATGAAAATCAAGACCTTTGGAAATATGAAATTAGTACAGCCATCAAATAGTGGCATTTGAATAAACCCTAACGGCTTATTTGGTTCCACTCATCGCTGGAATGTTACTCGCCAGCGTATTACCCTTGTTCAGTTCAATCCACTCGGTGATTTCTGACAGGATATGGTTCCAATTCGACCCCAGTTGGTTCACCAATACGCTTATGCTTATAGACCTCTGTAAAAGGAGGTCTATTTGTTTGCAAACAAAGAATTCTAAGCTTATGCTTAAAACTAATGATTAAACTAAACAGCAACGAATTAGGCTTTGGTGTTATTGAAGGAGTGTTAATCTTAGTTTTCGTTGGTCTTATTGGTTTTGTCGGTTGGTACGTTTGGCATAATCGTGCAACAAACACAGCTAACACTCCCTCTGCAAATGCTACATCAAGTAAACCCAAGACCACAGCCAAATCATTAGATGCAAAAGTAGACGAAACTGCAGGCTGGACGAGCTATAACAATGCCGCTATAGGGATTACGTTTAAGTATCCAAGCGAATGGAAAGTTCAAGATGTACTGCCCTGTAACGAAAACTCTACTTCTGCAACAGGACAAGAATGTGCCGTAAACTTAACCTGGAAAGCAAGTACTGATAAATATCCACCCACAATCTCAATCGAAAGGCTCTCTCATAGTTACAGTAGTTTAGAAAAGTTCTACGATGATTACTACGCCCAGTCAGATTTAAACAAGGTAACGAAAGAAACGATTCAAGTCCAGGGCAAATCAGCAACAAAATACACTGTTGTTAATTCGGGCAACACTTCAAAACAAATCCTTATTAAGTCGGGGGACAAAGTATTCAACTTTTTTAGTGTGAATGAAGCATCATCTGCTCAGGGCTTAAATTACCAAGATGCTTTCGATAAGATATTCAATACTTTTAATTCAATTAACTAGGTTCCACTCAACGCTGGAATGCCATTGACCGGTGTGATACCCTAGTTCAGTTCAATCCACTCTGTGATTTCAGACAAGATATGGTTCCTATTCGACCCAGTTAGAACACCAATTCGCTTAGTTTAAGTTTGACATAAGCTTTATGCCAGAACTATTATTAGCTAAATAACTCAAGGCAAAAAAATGAAAAAAGTAAAATTCCCAGATATAAAATTCTTGACTGTTTTTGTCTTATTGTTCGCTGGTATCGGCTCATACTTGCTCATGCAAAGCCACGCGGCAACGGTTCCATATTCACAATTTTTGACATACACAAATGCTGCACAAACCACTGGAGTTGGTACATCCACTGACTACGTGAATCAAATTGGAACTCAGACAGTGTCACAGGTGGCTGCTGGCGGGCAACTCACCTACGTTGTTGGCGGTAAAGTAGCAATTAAATCTATGTGTTATTTTCTGCGTGCTGTAAATCCAAAAGGAGTCGGCAATACTGCTACAGTAGAACTAACCAATCAATATAAATCTATTGTAATTTCGCTACCTATTGCTGCTGAGTATCAGGAATACTGCGTTGGAACTGCTAAAAACGGCAGTCTAAAGCCCTACAACGTCTACAACAAGTCTGCTCAGGATGGTCCACAAGTGTTGATCTATCAAACAGTTGTAAATTACTAGAATAGGTTCTCTGTAGGTTTGGATTCGAACTGGGGTGAAACACCAGTTGTTCTGAAACAAATCCACTTTGTTAGATTTACCCCTGTTCAAACTAAGCATAAGCAGGTAAAATCAAGGAAAGAATGGATACAACTACTCGCGTACCAAACGTGCCGCTGGCCAAATTCAAGCGCACCAAGATCATTGCCACGGTTGGACCCTCAACCGACAGCTATGAAGCAATACTCAAACTGCTCAAAGCCGGAGCCAATGGTTTGCGCCTAAACTTTAGTCATGGAACTTATGAAGAACGCGAGCGTCAGATCAAATGGATTCGGAAGGCCGCTCACGAATACGGTAAGCCGGTAGCAATTATTCTAGATTTGCAGGGCCCTAAGATACGTTTGGGAGATTTCGACGGCGTTATCATGGTAAATGCCGGCCAAAGCCTGGCACTAAAATACCAGGCAGATTACGAAAGATCAGGCATTATTCCCACGCAATATGACCTAAGTAAAAAGGTCAAGCGTGGTCAGCCGCTCCATATTTACGATGGAAAAGTTCGTACAGAGGTCACCAGCGTCAAAGATGGCGTTGTGCACATTCGGGCCAAGAACAACGGCATTCTGATTAAGCGCAAAGGCATTAATTTGCCGGAGACAGACTTTGGCGGGGATATTATTACCACCAAAGACCGCCGCGACCTGGCCTTTGGTTCTGAGCATGACATAGATTATGTGGGACTAAGTTTTGTGCAACACTCCCGTGATATAGCCAAGCTACGTACATTGCTCAAAAATCTGGGCACCAACGCTCGGATCATTGCCAAGGTAGAAACCGCCGCTGCAATTGAAAATATCGAAGCAATTGTGCAAGAAGCTGATGCTGTCATGGTTGCCCGCGGTGACCTAGCCACCGAGACATCACCTGAGTCCGTGCCTATTGTGCAGCGCAGAATTGTGGGTTTAGGGCTACATTATGCCAAGCCAACCATTGTAGCTACCCAAATGTTAGCTAGCATGATGGAAGAACCGGAGCCAACTCGGGCTGAAGTTTCGGACGTAGCCACAGCAGTGATAATTGGTGCTGATTGTGTGATGCTGAGCGATGAAACGGCCACCGGCAAGTATCCTATCGACGCCGTCAAGGTAATGAAACGGGTGATTTTGTATACTCAGGAGAATAACCCAATCGAAACTGTTCGTTTTGTGGATGTTGCCCCCGACAGGAGCCGACAAACTTCTATTTCGACCGCTGTTATCAAGCTGGCTAGCACCATTCAGGCCACTGCAATTGTGGCCGAGACAAAGTCTGGCGCAACTGCCCTCCAGATTGCCGCCCAACGCCCAAAAATTCCTATTATTGCTGTGACCTCAGATGACCGCACTGCTCAGCAGTTGGCATTGGTATATGGATCCAAAAGTTATGTCCGACCGGCCGACAAACTAGCTGCCACTAAATTGACCAACTGGCTTTTGCAAAACAATGTGCTCAAGAAAGGTGAAATTGTAGTGACAGCTTCTGGGCAATATCCGGGTGTGGTGGGAACTACAGACACAATCAAAGTCCGGGTGTTATAGTATTCGCTAGAAAGGGTGGGCGTCCCTTGGGGTTCAACAAAAAAACAATTCACGACATTGATCTGCACGGCAAGACAGTGCTGCTGCGGGCTGACTACAATGTGCCGGTGTCAGGCGGCAAGATTACTGATGACTACCGTATTAAGCAGTCACTGCCAACCATTGAATTTCTACTGGGGCAAAATTGTAAACTGGTTATTTGTTCGCACCTGGGGCGTCCGAGTGGAACTGGTGATGCTGCTACCAGTTTAAAGCCAGTGGCCAAACGCCTATCTAAGCTACTTGGCAAAGATGTTGGCTTTGCTTCAGACTGTGTTGGGCCGGAGGCTGAAGCGGCTGCTAGTGGGCTGAAACAGGGCCAGATTTTGTTACTAGAAAACTTGCGTTATCACGAAGCTGAAGAAAAGAATGACCCAGAGTTTGCTAAACAACTGGCCAGCCTGGCCGAAGTGTTTGTACAAGATGGTTTTGGTGTGGTGCACCGGGCGCACGCTTCAACTGATGCAATTACCAAGTTTTTACCGAGTGTTGCAGGGTTATTACTCGAAAAAGAAGTCAGTACTATTAACGAAGTTATGGAAAATCCCAAGCGACCGCTGATGGCAGTGATCGGTGGCGCTAAAATCTCTGACAAGATAGAAGTCTTGAAGCGTCTAATAGATATTGCCGACTTTGTAGCCGTAGGCGGGGCTATGGCCAACACGTTTCTGCTAGCCGAAGGCATTAAGACCGGCAAAAGTTTGGTAGAAAAAGCCGATGTGCCATTGGCTGAGGAAATTATTGAAAAAGCCCGGGCAAAGGCCAAAAAAGAGCCATTTATTTTCTATATTCCCCAGGACGGAGTAGTTGCTAGCAAGATGGATAAGTCGACGCATACCAGGATTGTGGACTGGAGTGCGCATGTTGTTGCCGAGATAGAAAACTATCCCAAGACACCGCCACCCGAGAGCGGGGTGATTGAGCCTGATGAAATGGTTCTGGATATTGGGCCGTTCTCAGGAGCCTTTATTGCCGGTGGAATGCAGCTGGCCAACACCGTGGTATGGAATGGAACCATGGGTGTCACCGAAATACCAGCTCTACATGGTCCAGTTGGCCCGTTTGCGCAAGGAACAGAACTGGTGATTGAATCAATACTGGGCCAGTTTGGGCACCGACCATATAGCTTAGTAGGCGGAGGCGATACGGTAGGGTATCTGGAAAGTCGGGGACAAATGGAGCTATTTGACCATGTTTCGACTGGTGGTGGTGCTAGCCTAGAGCTAATGAGTGGAAAAAAACTGCCAGGAGTTGAGGCTCTCGAGGATAAGAGGTGATACAATAAGCAAAAGCATTATTACCATGAGAAAAACTCTGATTGTCGGCAACTGGAAGATGAACCTGGACACCTCGCAGGCTAGTTTGCTGGTGCATCGCCTGGAAGAGCGAATCAAGATTCACCAAGACATTGAGGTGGTGCTGGCTCCCAGCCTACTGACCTTGCAACCCTTGAGTCTGCAAATTGACCGGCGCAAGTTTCGCTTGGCCGCTCAGAATGCCTACCTCAAAGACGAGGGAGCCTTTACGGGCGAGGTGAGCTTTACGATGTTGCGCGACCTGGTGCATTACGTAATTGTGGGGCATTCTGAGCGGCGCCTCTACTTCCATGAAGATTTACCAGTTGTTCGTGACAAAGTTGCGGCGGCCATTCGTAATGAGATCAGTCCAATTTTATGTGTTGGCGAAACGCAGGTAGAGCGCCGAGCTGGAGAGACTAGACAAGTCTTGCACGATCAAATTATGAGTGCGCTTAGTAACTTGACCGACCAAGAAGTCAGTGAAGTGGTAATTGCCTATGAACCGGTCTGGGCCATCAGTACTTTCGGTGGAATTTTGGCCAAGCCAGATGAAGTCAAACAAGCCATGAATTTTATCCGCAAGCAAGTCGAAGATTTGTATGGTCCAAAAGCTGCCAAAAAGGTCCGCATTTTGTACGGTGGTAGTGTGGATGATCAGATTGTAACCGGTTACTTAGAAATTGAAGGTTGTGATGGCGTTCTGGTTGGCGGCGCTAGCCTGAATTATCATAAATTTAGCGGAATTGTTGAAAAAGCCTATGCTCTAAAACACGCACGGGAGGAACAGAATGGCAAAAACGACTAAAAAAGACGACAAAGTCATGGACGTCTCTAAACCTGGTTCATCAGCCCCCGATGCTAGTTCACGCCCGGTCATTGTCGGTCATCGTACCTTGCTGCAAGATCCCATGATGAAATCAGCTGAACCAGAAGCGGACAAAGAAGAAAAGGTGATTGTATCTACCACTGCGCCGACCATTAAACCGCCGAGCGAGAGTAAATCAGATAAGGTTGAGGTTGTTGGTGATAGCCCGGAATCCGCTAAAATCGAAAAATCAGATGTCAAAGAGTCTGCAAAGGAAACTGGTGAGCCAAAGCAGGATGAATCCAAGCCTTTAGCGGTGATCGAGTCCACCGAAATGGAAAAAGATGAAACAAAGCCTGAAACTGATGATGAACCCAAGGAGACGGAAGAGCCGGCAACTACTGAAGAATCTACTGAAGAATCTAAGGACGAGCCTAAACCGGACACTGAACCCGAAGAAAATTCAGAGAGTTCTAATTCAGACGAAGCGGCTACCGATGTGTTAGCCGAACAAGCTGCTGCCAAAAAAACCACTGACAAAGAAGACAAAGAAGCTGTTGCCAGGCAAGAAGCAGTTCAAAAACTGGTTACTGACAAAACATACAACCTGCCAATTGGCGAAGCCAAGCGAAAACGCAACATGTCGCTGGTGGTATTACTACTACTGCTAATAGTTGCTGCGGCACTCTTGTATCTGGCAATTGACGCAGAAATTATCAAAACATCCATCAAGCTGCCCGTAGAATTTATTAAATAGGACTGACCATCCCGAGTTGCTAAAATGGGTTAGTGACAGAGGATATTCTAAGTGGGTTAAATCCAGAACAACTACGAGCGGTCAAAACTACCGAAGGGCCACTGCTAATTCAGGCTGGAGCCGGGTCAGGAAAGACCAAAACTCTGACGCACCGCATTGCCTTTATTATTGCCAGCAAGAAGGCTACACCGCCTAATATTTTGTCGGTGACCTTTACCAACAAAGCGGCTCGTGAAATGCGTGAACGTATCGCTCGGCTTTTGGGTGAACATTCAGAAAACAGAGCTTTTATGCCATTCATGGGCACCTTCCACAGTATTTGCGTGCGGATTTTGCGCCAAGACGGTGAGCACTTAGGTTTACCCCGCAGCTTTGTAATCTTTGACGATAGCGACCAACAAGCTGCTATCAAACAAGCCTCCAAGCAACTGCTGATTGATGAAAAAAGCTTTCCACCACGGCTACTTGGTAGCTTGATTAGTAGCGCCAAAAACGAGCTGATTGGTCCAAGTGAATATGCCAACCATCAAAATAGCCCAGCCGAGCGAGCCACGGCTCAAGTTTTTCCAGTTTACGAGCAAATTTTGCGCAATGCCAAAGCGTTGGACTTTGACGATCTGATCGGCAAAACCGTCAAATTACTGGAAACCCAGCCAGCAATTCGCGAGAAATGGCGTGAGCAGTTCAAGTACGTAATGATCGACGAATACCAAGATACCAATGCCGCCCAGTACCGCTTGATCAAGTTGTTGACCAATGATCATAACAACATTGCGGTGGTGGGTGACGACTGGCAATCTATCTACTCCTGGCGCGGTGCAGATTTTCGTAATATTCTTAACTTTGAAAAAGACTATCCAAAGTGCACGGTGATCAAGCTTGAGCAAAATTACCGCAGTACCAAGGCTATTTTGGATGCCGCTCATGCCGTGATTAGCAAAAACCTCCAACGCTCTGACAAAAAACTATGGACGGCTGCTGGGCACGGCTCGCCAGTCCAATTGGTGCAAGTGGGCAGCGAGCGGGCCGAGGCCGAAGCGGTCATTCGCCGAGTTCAAAATACGGTTGATGCTGGACTGCGCACTTACAACCATTTTGCGGTTTTGTATCGTACCAACGCCCAAAGTCGCAGCTTGGAAGAAAGTTTTGTGCGCTACGGGGTGCCATACCGGATTGTCGGCGGCGTACGATTCTACGACCGCAAAGAAATCAAGGATATCTTGGCGTACCTGAGGTTGATTTATCAGCCAGAGGATTCAGTAAGTTTTGAGCGGATTGTAAATGTACCAACCCGCGGCATCGGCACAAAGTCTTTGCAGGGCTTTGACGCCTGGAAGCGTCGCAATAGTTTGGGTTTACAACACGCGCTAGAGCGAGCCAACGAGATTGAGGAGCTTACCCCCAAAGCTCGCCAAGCATTCGGTGAACTAGGTGACACGCTGGCCAGCTTACGTGAAGTTATGCAAGATGCTCCCGTGGCGGCGCTGCTCGATTCGCTAATCCGGCGCATTAACTACTATGATTACTTGGACGATGGTGGTCCTCAGGGTGAATCTCGCAAGGAAAACGTCAAAGAACTCTGTAGTGTAGCCCAAGAATATAACGACCTTGGTCTTGATGGATTTTTAGAAGAAATTTCCCTGGTTAGCGACCTAGATAGAGCAGATTTTAATAATAACGCCGTTACACTAATGACCCTGCATGCCGCCAAAGGCCTGGAGTTTCCGGTGGTATTTATGGCTGGTATGGAAGAAAGCATTTTTCCGCACTCTAGAGCGCTGTATGATCAGTCCGAAATGGAAGAAGAACGCAGGCTCTGCTACGTGGGCATGACCCGCGCTCGTGAGGAGCTGTACCTGATGTACGCCAGCGCTCGGTTATTGTATGGCGGCATGCAACATAATCCACCTAGCCGTTTCTTGAGCGAAATCGAAGATCTTTCGCAGTCCAATCCTTATCCTGACACTGGCAACAATCAAACTGACGTTTGGAACCAATCTAACGCTGCCGCAAACGAGCCAAAGTACGTTCCAGAACTGAACGAAGGTGACGCCGTTCGACACCGCCTGTTTGGTGATGGTACGGTCATGGAGCTGGCTGGCGACGAAGCCGTGATTTACTTCAAAGGCAAAGGGGCCAAAAAGCTCAATATTGCCTTTGCGCCACTTGAAAAGCTTTAGACCAGGCTGGCCTTGGACAGGTGTACGCTAATCTGTTAAACTACAACTTTGGCACTATTTTTGGGGCCAGATAAGACTTATGCCACTCCAACGTTTTCACAAGCATCTTAAAAAACATCACCAATGGTTCTTTACATTAAAGGGCCACCCGTTTTTTATACCTGTTACAACTTTCCTGGTTCTGTTTATAGCTACTGCAGTTATTTTGGTCTCGTTGGGCGGTCAGACCGTTGGCGCTAGCGACAACCATGTGGTCATAGTTACTCACGACAATAAGCAAGAAACAGTGCCCACCAGAGCTGTCAAAGTTAGTGATTTACTTGATAAATTAGGTGTCCACCTGGAAAAGGGCGATGTAGTTGAACCTACCGTTGATACGCCTATTGTAGAAGATAATTTCCGCGTCAATGTCTACCGAGCTCGGCCAGTTACGATTGTCGATGGTAGCCAAGTGACTCATGCCTACAATGCTGGCCAAACAGCTCGCAATGCGGCTAGTGAGGCTGGACTCACCGTGTATCCAGAGGATGACATTACCCGCCAACCAGTTCAGGATGTGCTCAAGGATGGCATTGGCGAAAAAATCGTGATTAATCGAGCGGTACCAGCCAACCTTAACCTTTATGGCACACCCGTCACCATCCGCACTCATTCCAAAACGGTGGGCGATCTGCTCAAAGAAAAAAATGTTCAACTAGCCAAGGATGATCAGGTTCAACCTGCTGTCACCACACCGGTAACGCCAAGCATGCAGGTATTTGTGGTTAGAGCTGGTACTCAGATTGCCACGCAGGAAGAGGCAATTGCTGCGCCATCGGAAACTATAGAAGACCCCAGCTTGTCCTTTGGTACCACTGTACTGCGCCAAAACGGTGTTGCAGGCAAGAAACTGGTGACCTACCAGATAGAAACTCAAAACGGCAAAGAAGTTGCAAGACACGTCATACAGGAAGTTACCGTCATAGCGCCAGTCAAACAAGTGATAGCCCGTGGTAAAGTCGTATCAATTCCAGAAGACAAGACGGTTGTAATGGCCGCTGCCGGCATTAAGGCCAGTGATTATGCCTACGTAAACTACATTATCAGCCACGAGTCTGGCTGGTGCCCAACTAAGTTACAGGGCCAGATCGGATATTGCCCGGCTTACCCGCCATCATCCATTCCATCCGGACTAGGTTATGGTTTGGGCCAAGCTACACCTGGCTCCAAGATGTCTCCGTTTGGCTCAGACTGGACGAGTAACCCGGTCACGCAGCTGCGATGGGCTACCAGCTATGCCGATGCGCGCTTTGGTAGCTGGGGAGCCGCTTACAATTACTGGCAAGCCCACCACAACTGGTAACCGTATTCATGGATGATCCAACACCAAAGAAGTCTCTCGGGCAGCACTGGCTCAAAGACGCTGAAACGCTTCAAACTATTGCCGATCAAGCCCAAGTTAATGCCAATGATGTAGTGCTAGAAGTCGGTCCAGGTTTGGGCACACTAACACAGGTGCTGGTAAAACGGGCTCAAAAAGTTATTGCCGTAGAGTTCGACCAAGTATTGCTGAATCAACTCCAAAGTGTTTATAGCCTCCTGCCACGCTACGATGAAAAACTGGAGCTTATTCACGCAGACATTTTACACTTCAACTTAGACATTTTGCCACTTGGCTACAAGGTAGTAGCCAACATTCCCTACTACATCACCGGCAATTTACTCAGAACACTATGTGAGGCCAAAAACCACTTTAGCCAAGCTGCGTTGCTGATTCAAAAAGAAGTAGCCGAGCGAGTGGTAGCTGGGCCTGGCAATATGAGCATGCTTAGTGTTAGCGTGCAATTTTATACCAAGGCCAGTCTGGGCCCGGTGGTTGAAGCTAGCAAGTTTACACCACCTCCAAAAGTTGATTCACAGGTACTTATTCTTGAACACCATGGACCGATGTTCAAAGATGTCGACACCAAAGAGTTTTTCCGATTGGTCAAAGCCGGTTTTAGTGAACGACGTAAAAAACTACGCAGTAGCTTGAGCGGGGGATTACGGGTAGACAAAAATACAGTAGAGCAATTGCTTGAAAAGTCAGGAATTTCAGCCGATGCTCGAGCCCAAGAACTATCGCTTGACCAGTGGTACTCCCTATACATAACACACCATCACAAAAACACTTGACGTGTTAAGTATCCCGGCATATACTAGAAGTTACTAGGAGCGTAAATGGGACCGACAAACAACATAGGATACTTGATACAACGTCTATCCTTTTGCTTGGCCCGCCAGTCCGACCAAGTATTGCAGGAACAACTCGGAATTGGGCTCTCGCAGTTTAAAATTTTGATGGTACTCGGTTGGCATTCCAACGTTCAACAACGTCATATCGCCGATAAACTGGGCCAAACAGAGGCGAGCATAAGTCGTCAGATCAAACTCTTGAAGGACAAGGGTTTACTGACAACTGAAATAAGTCCACAGAACCGTCGTGAGCACATTACCAAGCCAACTGCCAAAGGCCAACGCTTGAGTGACAAGGCTCTCGAAGTTCTAAATGACTATCATTCTCCCATGTTTGCTAAGCTCAGTGAAAAACAACAAAAAGAACTGTTGGAAAATCTAACGACGTTATACGACTACGCATGCATGACCGAAAAACCAAGCAATTTATTACATAAACCCCATAAATAAGAAGGAGGAATATGGCTAAAAACGATTCAAGCCGGTTTGAAGGACGCGCCCTGCCAATTGTTCTATTTACAGTCTTTCTGGACGTTCTAGGCGTTGGAATTTTACTTCCCGTCCTGCCACAACTTATCTTTAAGATTTTCGAACCCGCAGGGTTCTCGCTGAACGGTTCGCTGATTATACTTGGCTGGCTGGTCGGTATTTATCCTCTTATGCAGTTTTTGGCTACGCCAATTTTGGGTCAGTTGTCTGACCGCTTTGGCCGTAAGCCCATCTTGGGCTTCAGCTTAGCTGGTACATCAGTGGGGTATATTTTGTTTGCCATTGCTATTTTGACCAAGAGTATCCCGCTACTGTTCTTTGCTCGAGCCTTTGATGGTATAACGGGTGGAAATATTAGCGTGGCACGTGCTGTTATCGCTGACACAACGCCCCCGGAACACCGGACCCGTAACTTTGGCCTGATGGGAGCGGCTTTTGGGTTTGGCTTCGTGATTGGCCCATATATTGGGGCACGCTTAGCTAGCCCTAACCTTAGTTTCTATGGCTTATTTAATACGCCGCACTGGTTTAATACTGCCACTCCATTCTGGTTTACGGCCATCTTGAGCGCGATCAATGTGATGCTCGTTATGTTTATTTTGCCCGAGACCAACCAGCGTATCCAGCGGGCCGTCAAGATTGTTTGGACAAAATCACTCGAAAATATACGTAAGGCTGCAGCGGCTCCGGGACTCCGGGTCATTTTTGGTTCAGAGTTTCTATTTTGGAGTGGATTTGCATTCTTTACCACCTTTTTCCAGATCCGATTGATTGAAAAACTCCACTTTACCCCAAGCAACATTGGTGATTATTTTGCCTATTTTGGAATCATCATGGTTTTAGTCCAGGCAGTGTTGGTACCTTTGTTGGCCAAGCGCTTCAAGAATCACCAAATACTTCGTTTTAGTTTTTTGGGGGTGAGTGCCGCTTTATTCCTTCAGCTACTGGCTACTAATACCACTCAGCTTTTGCTGATCACTATTTTTATGCCAATTTTTGTAGGGTTGACTATAGCGAACGCCACAACCTTGATCAGTTTGTCGGCCGGAAAGGATATTCAGGGTGAGGTGTTGGGTATCGAAGCTAGTGTCCAGGCTCTGGCTCAGTCCATACCGGCCATCATTGCTGGCTATATAGCCACGCTAGGAGTTAACATGCCTGTGATTGTAGCCGGATCGATTGTGTTTACGGCTGGCGTAGTCTTTAACACGTTCTACCGACCATCCAGTCATGTGCTTCATCAAGAAGGAGCTGACGAACTCGCGACAGCAGCAGAATAAAAGAAAGGAGTAATAATGGCCTTAAGACTTATTAGAAAAAGGGATTACGTTCCCGAGCAAGTTTACCAGAGACGCTGGTGGATTTTGGCAGTACTGTGTTTGGCGCTTTTTATAGTGATGATAGACAACACGGTACTGAACGTTGCGCTTCCAACGCTAAGCCGAGAATTACACGCCACTAGCTCGCAATTGCAGTGGATGGTAGACGCCTACTCCTTAATCTTTGCCGGACTCTTGTTTACGGCAGGAGCGGTCGGTGACCGCTATGGGCGAAAAGGCATCTTTCAGGCAGGGTTGTTATTATTTGGTCTGACATCTGCCTACACTGCCTTTATTGCCAGCAGTGCTACGGCCGTTATTTTTGCTCGTGGTGCGATGGGTTTGGCTGGAGCTATGATTATGCCCGCTACTCTGTCTATTCTCACCAACGTCTTCCCGCCAAAAGAGCGTGCTAAAGCTGTTGGTATCTGGTCGGGAATTGTTGGTGTGGGAGTGGCGGTTGGCCCTGTACTGGGTGGCTTTTTACTGGACCATTTTTCATGGCATTCGGTGTTTACCATTAACATTCCAATTGTGATTGTTTGTCTAATTGCCGCAGCTTTTATTGTCCCACGTACTGCAGATCCATCACATGCCAGTTTGGACCCGCTTGGTGGCTTTTTGTCTACCGTTGGTTTAGTGGCGCTGGTCTACGCCATTATTGAAGCCCCCAACAAGGGTTGGTTGGCTGCCTCAACCCTTCTGATTGGTAGCATGGCAGTGCTTATACTTGCGCTGTTCTACTGGTGGCAGCTGCGTGCTAAACACCCAATGTTAGATGTACGGCTGTTCAAAAACAAAGCTTTTGGTATTAGCGCTTTCTCGATTGGCTTAGTATTCTTCTCGCTATACGGTATTTTCTTTAGTTTTTCGCTGTTTCTGCAGCTCATTCACGGCTACTCACCGCTAGAGGCCGCGATACGAATGTTGCCAATTGCCGGTGTGCTGGCCTTTGCTGCTCCGTTGTCCACCGTGCTAGCCAAACGCCTTGGCAAACGCAGAATAGTTGGAAGTGGAATGCTCCTAGTAGCACTTGGTGTACTCATATTTTCAACAGTTGGGATTACTTCGTCCTACCTACATTTGCTGGCGGGCATGTTAGTCATGGCCTTTGGCATGGGGCTGGCAATGTCGCCAACTACTGACCTGCTCATGTCCTCGGTACCCAAGAACCGGGCTGGTATGGGCTCGGCTATGAACGATACTGCCCGTGAACTAGGTGGTGCACTTGGTGTTGCGGTTCTGGGTAGCTTGCTGGCTTCTCAGTACACGCGTCAGATCTCGGGTGCTCTAACGGCATTGCCCGCTACCGCCAAGCAAGTGGCTGAAGGTTCACTGGCCGGTGCAATGGGTGTGGCTCAGCAAATTGGTGGCACAGCTGGCCATGAGGTCCTGGTAGCCGCACAAAACGCTTGGATGAGCGGTTTCCATCGTTCGCTGGTAATTGGTGCCGCCATCATTACCGTTGCAGCTATAGTGGCCTTTAGGGGTCTACCGGATATAGCTCAAGATGTTATTCCGGAAGAAGGCTACTTTGAAGAGGATGAAGAAGCTGAGCAAAAAAAGCCAGCAAAAGCCACTGCTACAGACTAGTAATTTATTGGCATAAGTGGTATAATTGCCGTTACGGGGCTGAATTTTAAGCTCGACGTTGGACTTTATCGGTTATATCAGCAGGTCGCTTGTCAGCGTATAGACAAACTTCAATAATTGCAAAATTATTTGATCGCGTAGCAAGTGCTGTTAGTAACGGAGTTAACGCTTTTGTTGCTTCTATCAGCACCCCTGTTTACGCAACAGCTTAAGTTACGACTTGAGCCACGTCTAACATGACTTCAGATAGTGCTATGACGTGTCATATTATCTGGATGCGCAGACTTTACTGTCCATAAAATCTGTTAAGACTTTAGGACTGCTGTGTGCAACTTTTTGTCCGTTTACCGGTTGCATACCTAAGACATCTAAGCGGACTAAGCCTGTAGAAGATTAACCAAGATAAACTAGCGGACGTGGGGGCAGTACCCACCAGCTCCACCATAAGCACTTTGACCTCTGTAAAAAGAGGTCTTTTTGTTTGACATTTGTTGTGCAGACCTGCAAAATATTAAGTGATAATAGCAAAAAGGATAAAAAATATGGATGAAGCTCAACCACCAAATCAACAAATGAATGCCGGACAAACTGAGGAAACTCATGACGCATCTGTTCATCAGATTCATCCCGAACATGCAGGCGTAGGTATTAACGAGAGGCTCACTGCTATAGGAATTAATCCTTCGGGTCTTGTCCCTGAAACTGAATACGTAGCTGACCAAGCTGCCAAGACTGAAGCCAGAGAGCAAGAAGCGAAAGTGCTGGAATGGCAAGAACTTGTTGACGGAGTACGCAAAGACCTTGCTTACCGTCGTGACCAAGAGGAGGCTCGTCTCAGGACTGACTTTAATAGGGGCTATATTAGAACCGAGGAACTGGCTGCAAAAAGACTGTCCCAAATTGATGAAGCTATCGCAAGGGGGGCTATGAGAAGCAAGCAGTACAGTGGTGGCACTTTGCCAGGTGGCAGTATGTTTGAAGCACCCCGACTATATCAGACTTACTATGAATCGGTTGATGAGCAAGGCAACATTTGGCGAGAATATGAGTCGGTAAACCCCAGAGACGGGGCAGAATTAACTGGAAACCCAGAGCCTGTAGGTAAACGCATGTACATGGAAAATCCAACTCTTCCCCCCCAGGCTAGTGAAGAGCAAACTGCTTCGTAGAGAATTGTCAGTTAGGGCGTATACCCTCAGGTAACTAATAACCTCTTACGCAGCTCTTCCTCTCTTTTGAACTCAATGTAATCATCCCAGAGTAAATACCTCCATCTCTGTATTTCCTCTAATATGAGGGGTGAACTTTTTTCAAGGTGGTCCACCAATTATGATTTGACCTCTGTAAAAGGAGGTCTTTTTGTTTGCAAATCCAAAGTTCTATGCTTATGCTTAGACTAATATGATAAAACTCAACAGCAAGGGCTTAGGTGTTATAGAGGTAATATTAGTGGTTGTGATTGTAGGGTTAATCGGTGGGGTTGGATACTTTGTATACCAGTCTAAGAAAAATACCGACCAGATTTTAAATAACACTGCCAACTCGCAAGGTACACCTGAAAAATCCACAAAAACCTCCACCAAACCAACAACACCGTCTAATACAGTGACTACAACCAATACGGATCCTAACTATTTGATCATAAAAGAGTGGGGAGTAAAGGTAAAAATTCCGAATGCAAATCGTTTATCGTACGAAATAGTGTCGCAGTCTGGCGACGGTACGACACCTGATGGCTCAGCCGAATACGTAGACACTGCTCGTTTGTCATTGGCAGATTCAATTACTACCGATACTTCGTGCAAAAGTATTGGAATAGGAATTGGACGGGCAAAGCTTATTAAATCAACATCTTCTTTGCCTACGGTAGGGAATTACGTATTCGAAGTGGGTGGAAGTCCCTATGCGTGTGGGAACGCTCAGCTTGACGCCATTCGAGCAACTTATACTGGCAATAACCCATCGAGCTGGACATATTCTGCGAACTAAGGGCGTATACCGATAGGGACTACCAACCTCTTTCGTCGTTCTTACTCTCTTTTGAACTCTATGTAATCACCCCAGAGTAGATACCTCCATCTCTGTATTTACTCTTCTATGAGGGGTGAACTTTTTTCAAGGCAATCTACCACTTTGAATATTTTCCAGCTTATGCTATAATTTAGGTAATAAGTAAAGCGCTTATGTTCAGATAAGCGCATTTTTTATTGTTAAGGCCATGAAACAAGACCCAACCAAGATCAGGAACATCGCAATTATTGCCCATGTTGACCACGGTAAAACTACCTTGGTGGATGGGCTATTGAAGCAGTCCCAAACGTTCCGAGGCAACCAGGCCGAAATGAGCCAAGAACTGATTATGGACAGTGGCGACCAAGAACGAGAGCGTGGCATTACCATCACCGCCAAAGTTACAGCTGTGCAGCATGGTGATTACCGCATCAACATCATTGATACGCCCGGACACGCGGACTTTTCTGGTGAGGTAGAGCGAACACTGAACATGGCTGATGGCTGCATCTTGATTATTGATGCCCAAGAAGGTCCGATGCCCCAGACCAAGTTTGTACTGAGCAAGGCTTTGGCATATGAGCTCAAGCCAATTGTTATCATCAACAAAATAGACAAATCGGGCAGCCGGATCAAAGAAGTTGAAGACGAGATCGCAGACCTGTTCCTAGAACTAGCCGTCCACGAAGACCAGCTGCACTACCCAATATATTATGCAGTGGGGCGGGGTGGTAAAGCCTGGGAATCTGTCCCGACCGATTCCGAAGAAGATGCTGACCTATCGGTTATTTTTGACGCTATTATCAAAGATATTCCAGCGCCAAAAATTGAACTAGATAAGCCATTCCAGATGTTGGTAACTGCACTAAGCTGGGATAGTTTTAAGGGCAAGTACGCTGTGGGTCGGATTGTTCGTGGACACATTAAACCAGGCGATGCCGTTACACTTTGTAAAAAAGATGGAACTCAAGCTAAGGCTAAAGTCGACAATGTATATATGAGTCATGGTCTTAATAAGTTTGAGGTACCGGAAGGCGTAGCTGGTGATATTGTGCAGCTAACCGGAGTCTCAGAAGCGCAAATTGGCGAGACCATTGCTGACGCCAACGAGCCCGAAGCGTTGCCAGTACTAGAAATTGAGGCACCAACGCTTAAGATTTACCTTGGACCGAATACTTCACCGTTTAAGGGGACAGAAGGTGAATTCACAACCAGCCGGCAGATTGGTGAGCGTTTACAGAAAGAACTGGAAACCAATGTGGGGCTACGGGTGGCGGAAGAGGGCATTGGCTTTTTGGTATCTGGACGCGGTGAACTGCACCTGAGCGTGTTGATAGAATCAATGCGCCGTGAGGGCTATGAGTTTGAAGTGGGGCGTCCACAAGTTGTAACCAAAGAAGAAGATGGCAAAATAGTTGAGCCAATTGAAGAACTTATTATCGAAGTGCCGGCAGAACACGTGGGTGCAGTTCAAATGGAGCTGGGCGCCCGTCGGGCAACTTTGAAGGAACAATTTGCCAGTCCCAAGGGCGTTACCAAGCTTGTTTATGAACTGCCAACTCGCACGTTGCTTGGACTACGCAATGTCCTAATGACCAATACCAAAGGCACAGCCATTATGAACTCGTTGATGATTGGCTACGAGCCGCTCGGCGCGAGTTTGCAGCAGCTGCGCAATGGCGTAATTATTTCTTTTGAGACGGGTACAACCACCCCTTATGCATTGCAGATGGTAGAGGACCGTGGCGAAGCCTTTGTGGGACCAGCCGCTAAGGTCTATGCTGGCCAAATTGTAGGTCTAAACAAACGCCAAGAAGACATGGAAATGAATGTCTGCAAAGCCAAGCATCTGACCAATATGCGTAGCTCATCTAGTGACGGTGTGGTCCAGCTAACACCACACACAATTTTTAGCCTAGAAGAATGCCTAGACTTTATCGAAAAGGATGAATTGCTGGAAGTTACGCCTAAGTCGCTGCGCCTACGCAAGCGCGAACTTGACCCAACCAAACGCAAACGCCAAAACAAATAGCAACCATCAATATTGACACATAACATCAAACATGAAATAGTTATGTATTATGATTATGTGGCTTCCCGCTGAAATACCTCTAAAATATTGGAGTGATATTGTAGAGACTGAGTATGAAGAAGACGACGTAGCAGAAACAAAAGAGCTATTGTCTCAACCTCCCGGACCTTCGGTCGTGCGTGTTCTTGGGGATACTGGTCTGGTGCTTGCAACTCAGATACGGCTCCATGACTTTGGGGATCTAGAAGTTGGTTCAGCAAAAATAGAAGCCGTAAAAACACACCCAGGATGGCTGGGTCTAGAAGCGGCCTGTATAAAAGAGAACCTAGAAACCGCCGATTTTATTATCCAAAAATTCATAGGCCAAACTGTTGTAACGTAAATATGTCTAAAAACTTTGCCGAACTTGCTTCTGAACCAACCCAATACGACAATGGTGAACTAAGCTGGGCTTCTGAAGGCGAAAAGCAACACTTTACCAGACGTATGATTCTTGAAGCCATTACGCCTTACCTTGGGGATGTACAGGGCGAGCGTATTTTGGACGTTGGCTCGGGTCTTGGCTGGCTGTGTGATGAGTTAACACTTCAGGGTGGAAAAACTGTAGGCATAGAACCCTCGGCAACCAATATGGATGCTGCCAAAAAGCAATTTCCTGAACTCGATTTTCGACATACTTCACTGGAAGAATTCGACACAACCGAACAATTTGACCTTGTTACTGCAACTATGGTTTTTGAGCACCTTGGAGATCTTGGAAAAACTTACGAGAAATTAGGCACCTTGTTAAAGCCTGGAGGCAGGTTGGTAGTATTGAGTGGTGATTTTGAAAGATTTACTCTACCACGATTCGATTATCAGATAGATGTCCAGCCCATTCAGGACGATGAGGTGGCAGTCAGAACGGACTATGGAGAACGTGCTGGCGTTTTTTACGACATTATCCGAACTCCTGATAGGTTTATTGGTGAAGCAACTTCTCACGGCTTTGAACTAAGCGGACATACCCCTTACGCCGTTCCGCGCTGGGTTCTTACCGAAATGCCTAGGTACAATGTTTTTGAAGGTAAACCTCTTTTTCAAGTATTTGAATTCGAGCCAGCGACTTCTAAAAATGGCTAGTAACCCAGAACTGACCTGTGTTATATCAGGTAGCTTTAAGTTCAAGCCCGAAATTGATGCTGATATGGATGAGCTAAGAGAGTACAACATTAGAGTGTTATCGCCAGGAAAGGGCTGGCTGTATACCCCAAAATTAGCGGTAGTAAAAAACATTGGCATCAGACCTTTGCCTGATGAGCGTTGGATGGAAGTTGACGAGATTGAACCCAGCTTTCTTTATCACATGGATAATTCGCACTTCGTCTATCTTCATAATCAAGAAGGCTATGTCGGCGAAATGGTTGGTTTTGAAATGGGTTGGGCAATGCGCGGAGGCAAGCCAATCTATGCTAAAGAAACGCTCAACTATGATGCCATGCAATGGGACAATCCGTTTACATTTCCGGCACTAGAGAAGTACGTCAAAGTTATGCCAATCCCCGATATACGTGATGATTACCTGAGTACGCAAACCCCGTAGTGTTTCCGAGCCATAATTTAAGTTACTTTTAAGCGCGCGGCCCATATAATACCTACCGTGAGAATATTAGTAGTTGAAGATGATCACACCATTGCTCAGGCCATCAAAGAGGGCCTAGAGCAGGAGTCTTATGCGGTGGATGTGGAGTTTGATGGCGATGATGGATTTGCAGCCGCTTCTACTGGCGACTATGATCTGCTAGTGCTGGATGTCATGCTGCCAGGTATGACTGGACTAGAGATTGCCAAGAAACTGCGCGAAGACAAAGTACATGTGCGAATTATAATGCTGACCGCCAAGGATCAAGTACCTGACCGAGTACGTGGACTTAACACTGGCGCCGACGATTATATGGTCAAGCCATTTTCGTTTGAGGAGTTACTAGCGCGTATCCGGGCACTGCTACGTAGGCCGGATGAAAAGCTGGGCGAAGTTCTGGAAGTTGGAGACCTCACACTTGATACTATTGCCAAAGAAGTAAAGCGCGGCAAAACGCTCATTCCACTCTCGAGCAAAGAGTTTGCACTGCTGGAGTATATGCTGCGCAACAAGGGCAGAGTGCTCAGCAAAAATAATCTAATCAATCATGTCTGGGATTTTGATGCTGATGTTTTGCCCAACACGGTGGAAGTATTTATGAACTATTTACGTACCAAGATCGACAAACCGTTCAAAGGCCCAGCACTTATCCAAACGGTGCGAGGCTTTGGCTACAAGGTAGACGGGTGATGGCCCTAAAAGATGAAGTTGACCAGCTAAAACACGAATACCGTAACAACGCGTCTACGATTCGCCTGGCTTTGTCGTATCTAACCATCATTATGGTTTTGAGCATTGCCTTTAGCGTGGTGTTCTATAAGACGTCTATACATGCGCTCGGGCGCCAAATTCCGCCACCGTCAATTTATGGAGAAGGCTTTAGAACAGATGGTGGAGGTGGAGTTATTGGAAATGGTGATGGAGGCTTTACAACCTTTTTTACGCAGCGCTATTCCGAAGGTCGAAATGACTTACTGGCTCGCTTGGTACTATTGAACGTGCTGGCCTTTTTCATTGGCTCAGTTATTAGTTTTTATTTGGCAAGGGCTTCGCTGGAGCCCATTGAAGAGGCTATGGAAGCTCAAAGCCGGTTTTCTTCTGATGCTTCACATGAGCTGCGTACACCACTAACGGCCATTCGCACACGTAATGAGGTAGCTCTGCGCAAACCAAAACTCGATGCCACGGAAGCTAAACAAGTAATTCAAAGTAATTTGGACGAAGTTATTAAGCTAGAGATGTTGTCGGAGGGCCTGCTGCGACTGGCTCGCCAGGATGGCAAACCACTGGAACTATCTGCAGTGGGACTAGATGAGATTGCCACTGAGGCTATTAACAAGGTTATTGAACCAGCTCAGGCCAAGAACATCGTAATCGATGAAACGGTGCCCAAGATTTCGGTGTTGGCAGATAGCGCTAGCTTGGCACAGGCCGTCAAAATCTTACTGGATAACGCCATCAAATACAGTTCACCTAAGAGCAAGGTATTTGTGAGTGGTTATAAAAAGGGCAAACACGGATTTTTACAGGTCAAAGACCAGGGACAGGGCATAAAGGTGGCTGATTTGCCGCATATTTTTGACAGATTTTACCGGGCCGACCATGCTCGTACCAAAAAGGGTGAGAATGGTTACGGGCTAGGACTGTCGATTGCCCAAAAGATTATTGAGCAACATGGCGGTGAGATAACAGTTAAAAGCATTGTGGATAAAGGCTCTACTTTTACAATCAAACTTACACTGTCTTAAGCTTGCTTTAATTTTGGGGCGGTTTACTGCTGATATGCAACTAAACAAAATTAATCCAAAGGAAATATTATGAGCGTAGCTAGCCGCGGAGTTCGGAATGCTTTTCGTAACCCAATCCGAGCGTTCTCCATAGTAGTTATTTTAGGGCTTAGCGTGGGACTAGCCTTAGCCATGTTAGTAGCCTACAAAGCTGTCGGGGATCGAATTGAAAATGTAAAAAGTACTGTCGGTAACACCATAACCATATCGCCGGCCGGCGTACGTGGCTTTGAAGGTGGCGGCAACGCGCTGACCCAGCAGCAACTGGACCAAGTGTCCAAGCTTGCGCATATAACCTCCGTTGATGGGCGTCTCAATGATAGGTTGGACACCTCCAACACCAACCTGCAAACAGCCATTGAGGCCGGCCAGCTGGGTCAGCGCTTTGCCGGCAATAGTGGGCAAGGCTTTGTGATAATGGGCAATGGACCTCAAAGTGGCAGTGCATCGGGCACAGATGGTGCTTCGCCTAATGTCACCCGAACTTTTACCCCTCCGATTACTGTGGTAGGCACAACTCAACCAACTGAATTGTCCGAAACCCAAGGTGGTGGCAGCTTTAAGCTAACTAGTGGCGCAGTATTTGACGGTAAGAGTACCGACAACGTAGCTGTGATTGGTTCCAGTCTAGCAACCAAAAATAACCTCCAGGTTGGCTCAACTTTTACTGCCTATGGTACAACAATCAAAGTGGTTGGTATTTATGACGCTGGTAATACCTTTGCCAATAACCAAGTCATCATGCCACTAGCCAGTGTGCAGAAACTCAGCAATCAAAGTGGCAACATTACCACCGCCACCGTTAAAGTTGATTCAATCACTAACATTGATGCTACAACCACTGCCGTGACCAACACGCTTGGGGCAGCTGCCGATGTTACCAACGGCGCCGATGAAGCCAAGCAAGCCATCCAGCCACTGGAAAACATTCAGAAGATCTCACTTTATAGCCTGATTGGGGCTGTTAGTGCCGGGGCAGTCATAATCCTACTAACCATGATCATGATTGTGCGCGAACGGCGCCGTGAGATTGGCGTAATCAAAGCTATCGGTGCCTCCAACGTTAAGGTTATGCTGCAATTTATGGTAGAGGCTGTCACCCTGACCCTTATGGCAGCGGTGATTGGCGTAATCATCGGGGCAGCGGCCAGCAGCCCAATTACTAAACTGTTGGTGAACAATGCTTCGAGCTCAAATAACGGCCTAAACGCGCAGAGCGGCGGCGCGACTGTACGGACGTTCTCTTCTGGACCGAGGGGTGGTGTGACCCGCGGTTTGCAAAATAGTATTACAAACATTCACGCCGCTGCCGGCTGGAGTATCATACTGTACGGCCTGGGAGTAGCCATAGTGATTGCGCTGGTAGGGAGTGCCATCGCCTCACTATTCATTGCAAAAGTAAGACCCGCAGAAGTCATGAGGAGTGAATAACATGTTACAAGTAACTGATCTTAAGAAAACCTTTCCATCTGGTGACTACGAAGTAGCCGCAGTAAATGGCATAACATTTTCAGTCGGAACTGGGCAATTTGCCTCAATCATTGGAAAAAGTGGTAGTGGAAAGAGTACACTCCTCAGCATTCTAGGTGCCTTAGATAAGCCAACCAGCGGCAAAGCCGAAGTGGATGATATCGACATCACTCGGTTGAGTGATCATGCGCTCATCGCTTACCGCTGCCAAAAAATTGGTTTCGTGTTTCAAAACTACAACCTAGTACCCAACCTAACGGCGCTCGAAAATGTCATGCTGCCAATGGAGTTTGCCAAACTTCCCAAGAAACAGCGCATTGAGCGTGCAACTCAATTGTTGGACCAAGTGGGACTTGTCGATGATAAGCAGCGTCGTAAACCCGGCCGCTTGTCTGGTGGCGAACAACAGCGTGTCGCCATAGCCCGGGCTCTAGCTAACAAACCAAAACTTATTCTGGCTGATGAACCCACTGGCAACCTCGATGATCAAACTGGCAAAATGATCTTCAAACTACTCCATCACCTGGCCAGGAGCGAAAACACCACCATTATTGTGGTAACTCACGACCTGTCCATTGCCGGCAAGACCGACATGACCTTTAAGCTTCGTGACGGCAAACTCGTTAAAGCTTGACCACCATCCATAGGCACGTTAGTCTGGAGGTAAGTAAGGACACCTCTATGCTCGACAAAGCCAAAAGCGCGGTCTTTCAGGCTCGCAATCTCGTACTACCAGACAAAACCAAGAACCTTACTGCCGATGATGTCCAAAAAGCTCGGCGGTATATTGCTGATTACTGGAAAGAGCTTGAACGATTCCACCCGAACGATGACAAAACTCTGGTGGGCTTGCCATATCCGTATCTCATCCCTTCTCAGGATGGTTCATATGGTTTTAACGAGCTTTACTACTGGGATAGTTACTTTATGGTGCAAAGTATGATGGACAAAGACCACATCCAGCTAGTCAAAGGCGTAGCTGAGGACCTTTTAACACTGATGCAGCGATTTCACATCATTCCCAATGCCTCGCGAACCTACTTTACTGGCCGCTCGCAGCCACCACTGCTAACGAGTATTATTTTTGACGTTTACAAGATTGAACAAGACAAAATGTGGCTCGAGAAGGCCATTGCCATTGCCAAAGAAGAATACGAAAACGTTTGGATGGGAACTGCTCAACCGAACTGGCGCCAGGTGTACCGAGGCCTTAGCCGCTACTATGACATCAACACCCTCCATGATCTAGCCGAAGCCGAAAGTGGCTGGGATATGACCACGCGCTTTGGGCGTCGGGCGCTGCACTATTTGCCGGTCGATCTGAACGCCTTACTGTATAAATACGAAACCGATTTTGCCGAAGCTGCCCGAATACTGGGTAATGAGGGCCAAGCTCTGGACTGGCAAGCCAAAGCGAATGATCGAAAAGAAACAATGGACGAGCTGATGTGGAGCAAAACTTTTGGTATTTATTACGATTACAATTACAAAAAAGACAAGCGGGGAACAGTTTCGTCTCTGGCAACCTACTACCCAATGTGGGCGGGTATGGTTACCGACAAGCAGGCCAAACAACTCGTCAAAACATTGCGCAAGTTTGAGCACAAAGGCGGTCTGTCTACTACCGATAATCAACCAATTTCTCAGCTGGTACCGGGCAGTATGCCAGTGCAATGGGCCTATCCAAACGGTTGGGCGCCTTTGCACTTTATGGTCGTCCAAGGGCTAGAGCGATATGGCTATCATGAAGATGCCGAACGCATTGCTCACAAATGGTTGCATACCAACCTGATATGGTTCAACAAACACGGCGAATTCGTAGAAAAGTACAACGTGGCTAATCCCAATAAGCCAGCCTCAGAAGGCGTTTACCCAAGCCAAAAAGGCTTTGGTTGGACCAATGCCATCTTTGAACGCTTCTGCCAAGATTATATTGACCAGTAATAGACGCACTAGCTATATTCTTGCTACAATGTCAACTGAATGTTGATTCTTAGTCCCGAAGTAGATCTAGAACCACAAGAACGACTGGTCTTGGCAGTTGACACAACAGATGTCTGGCAAGCTCATCAGTATGCCAAGGTCGCCAAATCTGCAGGTGCAAAAATCATAAAACTTGGCTTGGAGCATGAATCTTTAGATGGTCCTAGACCCTGCTCAGAGTTAGCGGAAGACAATGGTCTAGAGTGGATTGCGGACTTCAAAACTTATGCAACATCAAAAACCATTGCCCCTGTCATCACTAGATATACAAGCCTAGCTCATCCACCAATAGGGATAACGATTAGTTTACATTCCGGTGAGCAATCTCTCCGGATAGCACAAGAGATTGCCGGACAGAAAAATATAGCAATATTTGGTGTTGGCCATCTTTCAGTTATCGATAATATTGAGACAGAAATGTACGAAGGGATGGGGGCACATTCATATTTTATGATGCAAATAGAACGGGCAGTCAACACTGGTATCCAAGGGATGGTTTGTTCGGGGTTAGAGGTTGCCGATGTGGCGTCAGCTGGCTTGGTTAGCTTGGTCGTAGCAACTAGGTCCCGTGGTGTTGAGATAGTTGGTGATGATCAAAAGCGCGTTACTACACCGGCAGAAGCAAGACTCTCAGGAGCAACGCTAATCGAAGTTGGTAGACAAGTTATCGAGGCCGAGAATCCAGTTGGTGAAATGAGAAGAATACGTGAGGAAATAGCCTAGGTGCCAAATTTATCAGCTGAAGTGTTTAGAGACCAGCTCATGGCAACACCCGGATTCATTGATGAAGAGGGGGTGGTGCATCATGAATTTAACGGTGGAGATCATGGCCTCAAGATGGACTTTGGGGTGGTCAAGAAAGGAATGCCCGAATACGACACATGGGTAGAACTCAACAGAGATGCTATTCGCTCTAGATATCCGGACTCTAATGAACTTATTGTTGTTGGAGTAGCTAATGGCACAACTGACTTTGCATTTGATGTGGCCGATGCTGTGGGGCATCATGCCGTTGGTTTAAAGTCAGAAAAACTACCCGATAAACAAGTTCGATTAACTCAGGCAGCTAAGCTCTATCTAGAAAATTACATGCGTAAGGAACCAGCTGTAACTGTTGTGCTTGACGATGTTGGTACAACGGGGCGTCTAGCTGGCCTGCTAGCCCTGGAATGTCTGAGTGTCGGGGCAGTGTCCAGTGATGTGCAATACACTTGGCAGCGCTCACGTGTTCTGTGGTTTCTGAAAAATCTGGAAAAGGATAAAAAGAATAATATTCGGCATGTTGCGTTGATCAATGAAGTTGTGCCATCACTAAGCCCTAAAGATTGTCTTTCAAAAGGAGACTGCTCAAAAGGAGTAGAATTAATACCACATGGCGAAGATTAAACCTACATTAGACAACTACCAAGAGCTGGTCAAAAAGCTGGTGGTTGAACGGGGTTTTGACAAAGAAACTGTTCCTGAAGTATTTCTAGTGTTTGCAGAGGAAGTAGGCGAGTTTGCTAAGACAATACGCAAAGCGAACAACCAGAAGACCAACACAGACGCACGCCATCATAATATGGAAGATGAAGCCGCCGATGTCTTTTTCATGTTAATTGATCTATGCAATCGCTTGGGCATTGATCTAGCCAAAGCCTTTGCTGCCAAAGAAAAGAAAAATCAAGAAAGGACATGGTCATGAGCGCTGAACCAACGTTTGTACCCAAAGATGGGCAGGTAGACTTTACGAATGCTCGTTTTTGCCCAGTCATTAACTGCGTGGTGGAGCACGAAGGCAAGTTACTGATGGTCAAGCGCAACAAAAACCTGCGCTTATATCCTGGTCTTTGGAATGGGATATCTGGTTTTTTGGATGATAAAAAGACCCTGGAAGAAAAGGTTCATGAAGAACTAGCAGAGGAATTATCAATCAAGCCTGAGCATATTCAAAAGATAGAACAAGGTCCAGTAATTGTCCAAGAAGCACCAGATTATGATAAGACCTGGGTTGTCTTTCCGGTCCACGTTATCGTTAACACTGATAAATACAAACTCGATAGTGAAGCCTCTGAAGCTAAGTGGCTGACACTATCTGAGGCGCGATCTAAAAATTTACTGCCTGGCTTTGCTGAGGTCATCGACACAATTTTTGGGGCCTATTGACCACGTTTAGGGTAGACTAGTAGATGATGAATTATTATGTGACGACCTCTATTCCCTATGTCAACGGCGAGCCGCATTTGGGGCACGCTATGGAGTTTATTATGGGTGATGTGCTGGCACGTTATGCACGGCAGCAAAAAAAGCCCGTCATTTTTAGTACTGGCACCGATGAGCATGGTGGCAAAATTGCCGAAAAGGCCGCTGAACTTAAGATCACACCCCAAGCCTTTTCTGACAAAGTCAGCGAACAGTTCAAAGTTCTGGCCAAGCAGCTCAACATTAGCAATGACAGGTTTATACGTACCACTGACCCAGGTCATGAACAGCGGGCGCAGATTATCTGGAAAAATCTAGAAAAAGATATTTACAAAGGTAAGTACACTGGCTGGTACTGCAAGGGTGAAGAAGAATTCTTCTCGGAAAAAGTTGTCAAAGCAAACAATGGGACTTGCCCCGTACATAAGTGGGCTTATGAAAAAATCGAGGAAGAAAACTATTTCTTTAAGCTCAGCAAATATGCTCCACAGATCCAAAAAGCCATCGATAGTGAGTCATATCGGGTTGTACCCAAAACTCGCAAACACGAAGCACTTGCAGTTATCAAGGAAGGTTTGGATGATATTAGCATTTCTAGGCCCAAAGAAAAGCTTGAATGGGGAATTCCAGTACCCGGCGATTCTAAACATGTCATGTATGTTTGGTTTGAAGCGCTCATGAACTATATTACGGTGTTGGGCTACCCAGAACATGAAGACTTTAAGCAATTTTGGCCAGCCAACGTGCACGTAATAGGCAAAGACATTTCGCGTTTCCATGCCGCTATTTGGCCGGGTATGCTGATGGGCCTGGGTTTGCCGCTACCTAAGCAATTGTTTGTGCACGGATTTATCAATGCTGCCGGTGGCGAAAAAATGAGCAAATCGCTTGGAAATTCAATTTCTCCCAATGAGATCATCAAAAAATACAGTGCTGACGTGTTTCGGTACTTTTTCTTGCGCCATATTCCCAGCTACGAAGATGGTGAATTTACCTGGGAACGATTAGAAGCAGCTTACAACAATGAGCTAGCTAACGAGCTTGGCAATGCAGTGCAACGAACCGTTGCCATGGTTCAAAAATACCAAAACGGTATTATTGGTGCGATCCCGGAAGCGCAACACGACATTGCTCAGTACACTGAAGCATTAGAAAATTGTCGCTTTGACCGAGCCTTGGACGAGGTTTGGGAACAGGTCCGCGGGCTTAACCAGTATATTGATGAAGAAAAACCCTGGGAACTGGCCAAAAACAAGGAAGCAGATCACTTGCAAGAAGTTTTGGCGTACCAAGTAGGTATGCTACTGGAAATTGCTGAACTACTGGAACCATTTATGCCAGAAACCTCCCAAAAGATTCAACACGCCTTTCATGAGGGTGTGATCCGCCCCACCAAAGAGACCCTCTTTCCAAAAGAAGAAAAACCGGCTGCTGCGTAAGACTCACATGGCGTAAAATGAGGGCATGGAGCTGGTTGATACCCACTGTCATATACACTTTCCAGACTATGAGCTGGATCCTGAGGAAGTAATTACCTCGGCTACAGAGGCGGGGGTGATGCGGTTGATATGCGTTGGTTGCACTTTGCCAGATAGCAAACTGGCAGTAAAAATGGCTGCACAGCACGACAATATCTGGGCCAGCATTGGTCTGCATCCACACGAAGGGTCAGAGTATGTCCATGATGACATCGCCCTGCAGCAATTTCACGACCTGGCCAGCAAACCAAAAGTAGTAGCGATTGGCGAAACTGGGTTGGATTACTACTACAATCATTCCACCAAAGAAGATCAACAGAAATTACTACGTTTTCAGCTGGATATGGCGGTGGAACACGATTTACCGGTTATTTTTCATCTGAGAGGCGCCAAAGATGATGAAAATCAGGTGTATGACGATTTCTTTGCTCTGTACGGCCAATACAAGGGCCTGAGAGGCGTGATACATAGCTTTTCTACAAATAGACGTGTTCTTGACAAAATCCTAGAATATGGGCTGTACGTGGGTCTGAACGGCATTATGACCTTTTCTAAAAACGCGGATCAGTTGGCGGCGGCAAAGGCCATCCCGTTGGAAAAATTACTACTTGAAACAGATGCGCCCTTCTTGACTCCTGCTCCCCATCGTGGTAAAATCTGCGAGCCTAAGTACGTTGGAGTTACAGCGGAATTTCTTGCAAAATTACGGGGCGAAAGCCTCGCGAATCTTGCCGCCACCACAACGGCCAACGCCCAAGGCTTGTTTAAACTAACAGAGGCGAAATGAACCCCAAAGATTTAATACCGGTCTTTAAGCACGAAAATCATGCAGAGCACCTGCCAATTATTGCGCGCCGTGAGAATGTTTTATACGGTGCAGGAGGTTTTGCGCTGGAGATCGAACGCGTGCTGGGTCTATCTGAAGAGGTAATTACATACGCTGCCAAACCCGAAAATCTATCTGCTGCGTTTCCTGATCTTGAACAGGCCTTAAATGATGAATACAACAAGTCAGAAGAGACATTAGTTTCTGATGAACACGTGCCCGCTTCACAACAAATTATTGACAATGCTGACAGTCAGGGCCATCTGGATATTGGACAAGCCAAAGATGCGGTTTTGAGAGCGTTAAACGAGGAGCAGACCTATGATTCGGAAACTGTTTAGTTCTTTTTCTGCTCAGCGTCAGGCTCAGCGTGAGGCGGAACTGTATCGTAACTTGATTCGCCACGAAGCCAAGATTGGCGGCCAATTGTTTGGGCCTGTCCCCGAAGGTGGTCGCCGCGAGTTTTTCTGTCTGGATGAACACACTTGGGTGTGGCATGAAGAGTGGACCGACAAATCTGGCAATCATCGTGCTAAAACAACTCGCTATGACATGCGTCCCAACGGCATCCTGAAAGCCCAAGACGGACAGCACTACCAACAGGTCAGCGAAGAAGAAGCTCGCAACCTTTTTCGAGCCATCAAGACATATTTGCAGCGCGTTCATTCAGAAATTTACGCCCAGATTTAGACTCTGCCTAATAGCGGCTTTATACTAAACGTTTATGACTCAGATATATTTAGACTACGCGGCGGCTACGCCGCTGGATGAGGAAGTGCTGGCTGCTATGCAGCCGTATTTTGCTGATAACTTTTATAACCCTTCCGCAACCTATTTGGCTGGCCGCCACACCAGCGACCAGCTGGCCAAAGCCCGCGCCGAAGTTGCAGCTTACCTTGGTTCCCGGGCCAGTGAAATTATCTTTACGGCAGGTGGAACCGAAGCCAATAACTTGGCAATTCGTGGCATTATGGAGCGGTTTCCAAAGGGTCATCTTGTAGTTAGTGCAATTGAGCATGACTCGGTGCTTAAACCAGCCGAGAAATACAACCATAGCTTGGCTCCTGTGACAAAAGAGGCCGTGGTAGACATAGACAAGCTTAAGAAACTTATCCGCGATAATACTGTGCTTATAAGCGTAATGTACGCCAACAATGAAGTAGGCACGATTCAGCCGATCAAGGAAATTAGCCGGCTAGTCTCAAACGTTCGAACTGAGCGATTGGAAAAAGGCAACCAACTTCCCCTGTATTTCCACACTGACGCCTGTCAGGCCGGAAATTACCTGGACATGCATGTCAACAGATTGGGTGTAGATATGTTGACCATCAATGGCGGTAAGTTATATGGCCCAAAGCAGAGTGGAGCTTTGTATGTAAAAGCTGGGATTGAGCTAGAACCGATCATCTACGGTGGAGGGCAGGAAAATGGCCTGCGCAGTGGTACCGAAAACGTGGCTGGAAGTGTTGGCCTGGCAGCAGCTCTTACCAGGGCTCAAGCCTTGCGCAAGGAAGAAGTTGAACGCCTGGGGCAGCTGCAAAAGGACTTTATAAAACTACTAGACACTCAAATTCCCAAAGCCATCATCAACGGTTCCAAGCACCACCGGTTGCCCAGCAACGTGCACCTTACGCTGCCAGGTCACGACAACGAACGCTTGATGATGCAGCTAGATGAACAAGGGATTATCTGCGCCGTGGGCTCAGCCTGCAGTGCCAGTAACGACGAACCTTCACACGTTCTCAAGGCTATGGGACTAAGTAACCAAGATGCTCAAGCCAGCTTGCGCTTTACTATGGGTCGCCAAACCTCCCAACAAGAAATCAAAACCACCGTCAAAACCCTCGCCAAATTCGTTGAGTAGGCCTCTCTAAGATATTGGTCTCTACAATTACAAGCGGTATACTGTTATCAGTTTCGACCATGGTACGACAAAAACGAAAACACCCGCTATCAAAACGGCAATTGATTGCCGTTGTTGGACTTGGGCTACTGGTGGTTATCAGCCGCTGGTCCACAGGCACAGCTCAAGTAGTTCCCCAAGGTTATAAATCTGATGAAACCCTGCAGCGTGGCATGCTGGTGATGCTCAAGAGTGACGACTCAAGCAAGGTCACAGCTCTCACTGCCAGCGAATCAGACAAAATGCTAGGTGTAGTGGTAGACAAAAATGACGCTCCAGTTACTATTTCTGATGGTGCGCAAACGGTGTATGTGGCTAATACGGGTCATTTCGATGTACTAGTGAGTGATCAAAACGGTTCGATTAGCGCCAATGACAACGTGGCGGTATCAGCCTTGGCTGGAATTGGCATGAAAGCTGACACGGCTCAGCCAAACATTGCTGGAAAGGCTCTAAGCGGGTTTAACGGCAAAGATAATGTGATTGGAACTACCAAAGTCAAAGATGCCGGTGGCAAAGAAAAAGATGTCCACATTGGCTACGTTACAACCGACATTAACATCGGTAAAAACCCGCAGTTTAAGGCTGAAGCGCAGGTGCCAGAAGCGCTCAGAAAGGCCTCTGCGGCTATTGCCCAAAAGCAAGTTACGGCCTCTAAAATCTATGTGGGAATCATCCTAATTTTTCTGACGTCTGTTATTGCAGCTGTTGTGCTGTATTCGGGTGTAAGAAGCAGCATTATTGCCCTTGGTCGTAATCCGCTTAGTCGCAAATCAATTCTGCGGGGCATGTTTCAGGTGATCATCACCAGTATTATCATTTTTATCTGTGGTCTTTTTGGGGTATATTTACTACTGAAAGTATAAGCATTTTAGGTGGGCATTTGACGTGCAATTAACGACGCTACTTCTCATACTCGGTATTATCCTGGCAATTGCTGGTGGGTTGATCTGGTTAGTTACACGAAAAGACCAGGCTGCCAAGGCCGAAAAACCCAAAGAGGTAGACTATACCAAGACAGCCGAAGAGGATGTAGAACATATCTTTAACGATGAGTTTCGTGAAGAGCTTCGTAACCGTGGACGACTGCATTTTGAGAAGATCATTGGCGAGAACGCTATGTTCTTGCAACAAGACTTACGTCTGACTACCTCGCAGCTCAACGACTACATGAAGCAAGAGATAACCCGTACGCTTCAGGAAGAATTCTCGAAGTACGAGCGGTCAATTACAGATGCCAAGCAACTAGCGATTGATTCGATCAACAAAACCCAAGAAGCCATTGAACAACAGCGTAAGATTTTGGGTGAACAATTAGAAAAACAAGTCGATGCCGAAAAGACGCGTTTGATAACAGGTTTTGAGAAAAATATGGCGGATGTGGTAAATCACTACGTTTTGGCTGCGATTGGCAACCAGATAGACCTTAACGACCAGCTGGAATACATCATTGGTGAAATGCAAACAAACAAAGACGCAATACTTGAGGACATAAAGAATGGCTCATGAAAAAACGGAACTTCACCTGCCTGTTACCACGGTAACCATCGTCGATGTTGGACGACTGCAACGAGAACTTGAGGCGTTGGACGGTTTTCTGGCTCAAGCGGCCGCTCGAGGAAGTGGTAAATCCGTCACCATGCCTAAAACCACCAAATCATTTGACGAGTTTGTGAAACAAAACGAGCTACAACTACACGAAGAAGCAGATCGTACCAAGTTGAATGAGTTTTTGGAGTCAGTACGCGCCAGTGCACCAGTCATACATGTAAGTTTTTCGGCTGAACCATCGGCGGCTTTTTTGCAAAAGATGATTTCGTGGTTTAGGACCGAGATTGATCCTTTGGTACTACTTCAGGTGGGTTTGCAGCCAAGTATTGCAGCCGGTTGTGTCATGCGTACCACCAATAAGTACTTTGATTTCTCGATGCGCAAACATTTCCAAAAAAACCGTGAGCTACTGATTGAGAGCATGCGCAAGGGAGCGGCAAGTGGAGGCTGATAAACACTTCACTAAGCTCGTAGAAGCCGGCAATCCGGTTGGAGAAGTTATTGGAGTGCAAGGGTTTTTGGTGCATGTGAAAGGTCTGCAACCGGTAAATATTCACGGGTTGATCATGTTCGAGGATGGCAGTAAAGGCTTTGTGCATGAAATTCAGGGAACCAGGGTAACCGTATTGCACCTAGGAGATAAAAACCTATCTCAGGGTATGGTGGCCGTTGTTCAACACCAGGAACTAGTAAGCAAAGTCGGCAAAGAATTTATTGGCCGGGTCGTTTCGGTCACCGGTGACCCACTCGACGGCAAGGGTCCAGTAGCGGCCTCAGCCGTGCGGTCCGTCTTTAACACTGCTCCGCCACTGTATACGCGTAAGCTACTGGATACCCAGCTGGAGAGTGGCGTTACAGCCATTGATGCCTTGTTTCCAATTGTCCGCGGGCAGCGTTTAGCGCTGCTAGGCGACAGTAAATCTGGCAAAAGTACCTTAGCTACTCAGCTTACGATAAACCAGAAAAACACCGACCAAATTGTAGTCTATGCCCTAATTGCCAAACGTCGCAGCGACGTCGACACTTTGTTGAGCCGCCTGCAGGAAGCGGGTGGTCTGGAAAAGGCCATCGTGATTGTTTCTACCATGTTTGAATCGATTATTATGAGTTATCTAGCGCCATACGTAGCCTGTGCCATGGCCGAATTTCTGTGGCAGGAGTGTGACCAAGACACCATTATTATTTACGACGACCTGACCAGCCATGCTCAGGCTTACCGCGAAGTTGCTCTGATGTCTGGCGTCAGCCCCGGCCGTGACTCTTACCCCGGTGATATGTTCTACGCTCACTCCAGCCTGCTTGAACGGGCTGGTCGTCTGGAAAAGAATGGTAAACACTTAACCAGTGTGCCTGTTGTACTGGCGGCTGGTGGGGACATTACCGCTTTCCTACCCACCAACATTATGTCCATTACCGATGGGCAGTGGATTTTGGATATGGACATTTTCCGGAATGGTATTCGTCCGGCCATGAACATAGGTCTTAGTGTGACCCGTGTTGGCGGTGTTGGGCACAATAAACGGCAAAAGGCCCTGGCTGCCCAAACGCTCAAACTTCTGGCTGACTACCGCCAAGCCGAAGAATTCTCGCACTTTGGTTCGGAACTAGCCCTAGAGTCCAAAAAAGCGCTCGAAATTGGTAAAAATATCTTTAGTGTACTTACGCAAAGCCCCACCGAAACCTACTCATTAATGGCTCAACAGCTGATGGTAGACATTGTCCTAAATAACGAACAAGGTGTGCAAC
>CAZVJS010000002.1:35453-52159 GCA_964627365.1 uncultured Candidatus Saccharibacteria bacterium
ATGGCTCAACAGCTGATGGTAGACATTGTCCTAAATAACGAACAAGGTGTGCAACTAGACGTTAGTAAGCTTAAACTAAATGTGGAAGAACACGCCAAAGCAGTAAAAACTGAAGAAGAATACGAAAAAGTCAAAGCCGATCTGAAGGCAAAAAGCCTGGTGGAAATAAAGAAATGAAACGACCTAACGAACTAGAGCGCGACGAAATAGCCATGGGAACACTGGTGGAACTCACTAGCGTGTTCGAGGGTATCGCTAGTATGCGGATTGCTCTTATCAAAAACCAAGTTCTACAAGCAACCAAATTCTTTGACGATTTGTGGGCCATTTATTCGCAGCTTCGAGTCGATAGCCTGTTCCGGTTTGGTCGTAGCCAGTCCGGCGATAAAGTGATTGATAAAGAACTGTACATTGTAATTACAGCCGAAGGTGGCTTTAGCGGTGACATTGACCAAAAGCTTATTCAAACCATGCTCAAAGTCTACGACGAGAAAAAGAATGACATTATTGTGATTGGTCACCATGGAGCTTTGCAGCTAGCTCAGCGTGGCATTCGCTTCAAAAAATACTTCAAACTGCCTGTCAAGGACCAAAACATCAATGTGACGCCAATAATTCAGGAAGTACAGCAATATCGCACTGCCTCAGTGTTTTACCAGGAATATGTGTCTCTGATGGTCCAAGATGTGCGCAGGATTGAGCTAGCCAAAGCCGTCCAGCAAAAAGGGGCCGAGACTGACAAACCAGACGAAATTATTAGTGAAGACACCTACATATTTGAGCCCAGCACCTTTGCTGTGATTGATCACCTGGAACGCTCCATGATGCAGATTGCCATGAGTCAGTTGATACTTGATTCTAAGCTGGCTCAGTACGCCAGTCGTTTCCGGGCTATGTCTGCCTCTCACCAGCGTTCCGATGAAGCCAAGGCTGATATACACCTGCAATACAACCGAGCCAAACGTGGTATCAAAGACGAGCGGCTAAAAGAGATTATTAATGGTTTACGTAAGTCCGCGAGGCCAGTATGACAGCGGGACAGGTTGTTGCAGTCAAAGACCTGGTAGTGCGGGTGCAGTTCGACGAAGATGCTCCAAACATTGGCGAACTAATCGTGGTTAAAAATGATAAAGACACCAAGCTTTTGGTTGACCATCTTGAATCTGGTGGAATTGCTCTGTGCCTGAATATTCGTACCGATCGACAAATCCAAAAAGGGATGACGGTTGAGCGGACCGGCAAGGGCATAGAGATTCCGGTTGGCGATGTAACTATTGGGCGGATTTTTGACGCCCTGGGTGACCCACTCGATGGACAGCCTCCAGTGCCTGAAGAGGGCCTCGAGCGTAGAGATATCCTAAAAGTACCCAGTCGTACTAGTAATTTCTCAGTTTCAAAGCCTGAAATTCTTGAAACCGGCATTAAAGTCATAGATTTCTTTACGCCGTTTGTGAAAGGTCGCAAGATTGGCATTATCGGTGGTGCCGGTGTTGGTAAGACGGTGCTAACCATGGAACTTATTAATAACATTGCTAAAAGTGGCAGTGGTTTGTCTTTCTTTGCGGGCATTGGAGAACGTATTCGTGAAGGTCACGAACTATACGACACCCTGCGCGAAAATGATCTACTCAAAAACACCTGCATGTTCTTCGGGCAAATGAATGAGAATCCTGTTCAGCGTTCTTTGATTGGTATTTCAGCAGTAGCATTGGCTGAATACTTCAGAGATGAGCAAAAGAAGAATATTCTGTTCTTTGCTGACAACATGTATCGTTTTGTGCAAGCTCGTAACGAGTTGGCCACTATCTTGGACGAAGTACCAAGCGAAGGTGGTTACGAGCCAACTATCTTCTCTGATATTAAGGTGTTGCAGGACCGCTTGAGCTCAAATGAAAATGGTTCCATTACTTCCGTGCAAACCATTTATGTACCGGCCGATGACTTATCCGACCCTGCTGTGCAGATGATTCAGCATGAGCTGGATTCTATTATCGTACTGTCCCGAAAAGTTGCCGAGCAGGGGATCCGTCCGGCTGTGGACTTAAGCCAGACAACTTCCTCACTTTTGACACCCGATGTTGTTGGCGACCGACACTATGCTTTGAGTGTTCAGGTTCAGGCCCTGCTTCAGAAATACGAATCGTTGAAAAGCATCATTGCCATTATTGGCGAGAATGAGCTCTCGGCATCAGATAGGGCCGACTATGCCAAGGCCAAGAAGCTTATTGCCAACTTTACTCAGAACATGAATGTGATGGAAAAACTGAACGGCGTCAAAGGAGATTTCTTCACTCGCGAGCAAACCTTGCAGAGTATTGAAGAGATTATTGTCTAGACATGGCTACCAGGCAAGAAGCCAGTACCGGTCAAATAGTTGACGATGGCAAAAAGGATGCACCCAAAACCACTAATGACAAGGGTCAGCCAATCATGCACATCAAGATCTATTCACCGTTTAAGACGTATTTTGATGACACGGCCCTGAGTATTTCTGCCCTCAATGACACCGGACCATTTGATATTTTGCCTCATCATCACAACTTTATGACACTACTAAACCAGGGTATTCTTCAGGTACAAACCAGCCGCGGAGACCAGCAACAGTTCAACATTACACACGGGGTGATGCACGTCAAAGCCGACGCAGTTATCGTCTTTTTAGATGTATAGCTACTACTAGATAGTTTTTCTTGGCTAGGTCCTCGCTTCGCTGTGGAGACGCCTCGAAAAACTATCTAGCACGATCTCCGACTAGTCTATAACAAGGTAGTCGAAGGAGTAGCTCTTGCCAGCTGCCGGGTTGGTAGCGCAGACGCTGAAGTTGCTTGAAGAGCGGTTGACGTAGTAGTCCAGGCTGGCTGCGTCGCTACTGGCGGGAGTCAGGGCAATGTGTGGGGTTGCGTTAAATTTTTGGGCAAAGTTGAGTGTTACGAAGCAGCCAGCCGGCGGTCCACCACCGGTGTTAATAACCACTGTGCCCGCGGTGTCAGTACCACTGTTGGAAGCAGTGCCACCAGCGCCTAGTGCGGTGCCGTTGGACTTGCTTGGTGTGGCTCCACCAGCGTCGATATGGCGGTTTAGCTGCAGATCTTGATTTAAAGTTAAAGTGTTAATAGTTACTTGTGGAGCGGTAACCGGCCCACCAAATGACCCACCACCAGACACATTCAAGGTACTTTGTACCGTTAGTGCGCCCTGAACGGAAGCTGTACCTGACACCGCCAAGGTATTGACTTGGGTTTGGTCAAAATTGCTCGTACCGGACACCGTCACACTGGCCAAGCTCGTCGCCCCACCAATTTTTACTGCACCAGCAATGTCAGTTCCGCCTTGCACCAAAACCCTGCCAGCAAAAACAGCGTTTGATTCAATACTGAGCGTTTGTTTTGAGTCACCAATCTTTACATCATTGCCTTTAAGCTGGTTGATAGCATCAGTGCTCAGTGTTTGGCTGTTAATGTCATTGTTTCCAGATTGTTTTTTTGCGGTCTGCAGACCGATAAATAAGACCATGCCAGCAATTACTAGTATCAGCAAAAACATCAAGAAATATATATTAACTCGGCTTAAAAGACGTTTTATTTTCTTTATGCCTGTCAATTGGTTGGGGTTGGAGGCAGGTTTTGGCTGATCCTTGCTACCCGGGGTAGATGCATCAACCAGGCCTTTATCAGCACCGTCAGTAGATCCCTGATCTGCTGGCTTGGTGCCGGTGTTCGGGCTATCGCCTTCTAGAGACCCGCCCTCTTCTATTTCTGAATTCGAATCCATTGTTTATCTTTTCTCGCTGCGGTGTATATCAGCCTATATCATATCATTTTTAAGCGTAACCTCGTTGCTAATTCGCTTGCCTTGATAGAAAATAAGTAGACAATGCTTAGGCGAAAACAAAAACTCAAATTGCTTCTGATTGGTTTAATACTGGTTTTTACACCGGCAGTTGCCTCAGCTCAATCATCATCTTCTAATTATCGGGTCGATGAAACATTCTTTGGCAGTGGTGGGGAACTTGATGCCCAGTCAACCAATTACAGGGCTAAACAGTCAGCCGGTGAGACGGCTGTGGGCAACACAGCCAGCGCCAGCTACCAGGCCTTTGCGGGCTTTAATACTACTGATAGACCGTACCTGGAATTAAATGTCACTGGTACCAACACTGACTTGGGCTTTCTTGACACCAGTAATGTCAAAACTACGACCGCAACGTTTTATGTAAGAGCCTGGCTGGCCAGCGGCTATGTAGTCAGAACTGAGTCCGACGCACCAGTTAACCCATCGGGAGGCCATCATCTCACGCCGTTTGCAGTCCCAACGGCATCCTTGCCGGGTACCGAACAATTTGGTATTAATGTGGTTCGGAATACCAATTTCTGTGGTACTGGTTGTCATTTGGGGGCAGATCCCGTGCAATCGCCAGATGCCACCTTTGCTTTCGGTCAAGCCGCTACTAACTACGACACTTCAAACCAGTTCATGTATAACAAGGGTGATATAATAGCAGAGTCGAGTCAGAGTTCCAGTGCGACCATCTACACTGTTTCTTACATTTTCAACATCAACAATGCGACCCCTTCCGGACAATACGTCTTTAATCACATTATTGTGGCCACGGCAACGTATTAGAATCTGTGGATAAGTAGCATGAAAACACTTGTGGTTAAGGTGTGCGTATGATAAATTTACAAGGTATTGTAACCGAAAAATAAACACTCGAAGGAGATACATGTCATTCACAGAGAAGCTTAGACAGCACGTATCCTTAGCTGTTATTGCTGTTTTGCTTGTGGCAAGTATTACACCCGCTTTGATCGCAAAGAAAGCCTCGGCCTACGGGTTGGTTACCGAACGCTTCATTAAAATGAGTAGTTCAGCAGACGGAACTATTGCTGCCGGGCAAGATGTTACGTATCAAGTCGGTTTTAAACCAGCTACCTCCACAACTGTTGGTGGTATGGTTGTTACATTTTGTAGTAACTCGCCAATTATTGGTGATACCTGTACAGCTCCCACAGGTTTTAATACTAACTTTGCAACCTTAGCTCTTGCCAACCAGGTAACAGTTGCTGGTTTTGCAATAGATACGACTAATTCAACCGCCAATACAGTAGTGCTCACAAATGGGACACCCCAGGCTCTGACTGCGGGTGTTGCTGTAAGTTTTGACTTAGGAAGTACTGGTGGTAGTGATGGACTCACCAATCCAACCAATGTAAACACTACTTTTTATGCGCGTATTTTGACCTATGACACAGATGTTCATGCTCAACGTTACGTTGCAAACATATCCGGTAGCGGACCATTTGCACCGGCTCCTGGACCGGGCAATATAGATGCCGGTGGTATTGCACTAAGTACTGCTGAGCAGATCACCATTACCTCCAAAGTCCAGGAACGTTTGACCTTCTGTGTGTACACGGGAGTCAACTGTGCAGCTGGTGGTGCCGCAGTGACGCTTGGTGACACCAATGGCGTGCTTGACCCGGCTGGACCGTATGTCGATAAAAACACCCAGTACGATGTTGCCACAAACGCTTCGGTTGGGGTAGCTATACGTATCAAAGGCGACACACTTAAATCTGGTAGCTTTGATATAACTGCTATTGGTAACACCGCTGCTGCGAGCAACCCTGGCAATGAACAATTCGGCTTTTGTTCCTACCAGACAACTGGTAGTGGCCTGACGCCAGCAGCTCCTTATGATAATGCAAACTGCAATACTACAACCCAAACTGCTGGCACAGGAACGCCAGGTGGTGCAGGAACGGGCCAATTTGCGTTTAATACAACTAACACAACCTCGACGTATGGCGACGTTTTTGCCAATAAAATTGCCGGTTCAACGTCATCTGGTGTAATCGCCTTTATTGGTAACATTTCCAACACGACCGAAGCTGGCATTTACGCCACAACACTAACGTTTATAGCCACTGGCACATACTAAACAAAGGGGGTGGATATGAGGCAGGGGCGCTTCTACTTGCCGCTTTTGACACCCAAGCTGCCAATAATTATTGTCAGCTTGCTATTCTTGCTCATTACAGTTTCAGCCACCTTGTCTAGGACACAGGCTGCCTTTCTACAAACCCGTAGTTTAACCATCAGCGACAGCAATCCAGGAGCGACAAACGTGACCTATAACTTTGCTTTCACCACCGCAACTGCTGGGACCTTAGGGTCAATTGTGCTCGAGCTTTGTAGCAATGACCCATTTCCACTGACTCCATGTACACCGCCTGCTGGTCTAGACATGAGTGCTGCAACGCTAGCCAGCCAATCTGGTGCTACCGGGTTTTCCATAGATCCAAGCTCTACAGCCAATAAAATAGTGCTAACACGTGCACCAGCAGCCGTGGGAATAATTCCGGTTAACTACGTTTTTGATAATATCACCAACCCAAATGCTGAAGGTAGTTACTACGGGCGGTTTATTACCTATGCGACTAGTGACACTAGTGGTCCTCCCACTGACTACGCCGGTATTGCCTGGGTTACCAATAATACATTCAGTGTTAGCGGGGAAGTGCCACCGTATCTATTATTCTGTGCGGCGGTGAGCATCCCAACTCTGGCTTGTGACACTGCCACTGGCTCTTCGGTGGATTTTGGTAATTTTTCTTCTAGTCGCACATCGGCCGGTTTATCACAATTCTTGAGTGCCTCAAATGCGGCTTTTGGCTTTAGTGTAACTGTTAACGGGATTACCATGACCTCAGGTATTAACACCATTCCGGAATTGGCTATTCAGACATTTGCAGCACCAGGAAGCAGTCAATTTGGTATGAATTTGCGGGCCAATACATTGCCAGCATCTGGCGTGGATCCGGTGGGTCCGGGCACTGCTAGTGTGGATCCTACTTACAATATCCCCGACCAATATCGTTTTAACAGTGGTGATTTTGTGGTGTCTTCAGTCGGTCCTAGTGACCTAAGACGGTTCACCTCAACGTACATTGTTAACATTAATGCAGCTCAGCCAGCCGGATTTTATAACACAACCATTACTTATATATGTTTAGCGAGTTTCTAGATGACGCGGTATAATGATTGTATTAGAAGTAACGCTTTGTTACCATATTTGCAAGTGGTTAACATTGGAAAAATGAGACATTGATGAAGAAATACCTCGTGGCCTTGGTAGCCAGTTTACTACTCCTAGGTGGGCCAGCCGTTGCCGTTTTGGCACAGTCTAGTGGTCCTGGCAATGGTTTCAGGGTCTCACCGGTACGCGAAGAGCTAACCATTCAGCCGGGCAAATCTGAGACAGTTGATATCTCGATTGAAAATATTACCAACGAAAACATTGTTGCTCATCCAGTGGTGAATGATTTTGTTGCCAGTGACCAAGAAAACGGTGAACCACGCTTGATATTGGACGATAGTGCGCCCCCATCAGGCAATAGTTTTAAAACCTTGGTTGGTAAACTGCCTGATGTTCCACTAAAACCACACGAACGAAAGACTCTAAAAGTTACACTCAATGTTCCTTCTAATGGAGCTGCCGGGGGTTATTACGGTGCAGTGCGTTTTTCACCAGCTGATCTAACTGATCAAAAACAGGTTTCTCTGACGGCAAGTGTAGGGGTTTTGTTCCTGGTTAAAGTACCTGGCAATATCCTTGAAAAGCTTGATATGGTTACCCTAGGTGCATCATTCAAAGACAAGCTCAAAACGTTCTTTACCCATTCTCCGGATGCCACGGTAGTACGACTCAAAAACAGCGGTGCGATTCACTTGCAACCATTTGGACGTATTGAGGTAAAAGATTGGCACGGCCACGTAATTAGCAACCAAGAGTTTAACAATGTTGAACCGCGCGGCAATGTCTTACCTGCGAGTACACGTAAATTTACTACTCCCCTCAAGGCTAATGCAAAATTTGGACGCTACACTATATCAGCAAACTTGGGCTACGGCACATCAGGCCAACTTATTTCCGGTACGGCTACGTTCTGGGTTATCCCGCTGTGGTTCATAATTATCATTGTCGCTGTAATAGCGCTGATTGTACTGGGTATCTTGTTTATTAGGCGCAAACGGGCCAAGAAAAACCGACACCACCGCTAAGCTATTCAGGGAAGGCTTTAAATAAGGTAGAATGAGCTTATGCTTAAAGTGTTTAAGTGCCTGTTTGTTGCAACCATAATTTTGGTGGTTGCTAGTAGCCTTGGCCTAGCAACCCCCGCTCATGCCGTGACTAACCCTCAGTCTGGATCGGTTGGTCTAGAAGGTACTATTCCGTCACCACCACCGTCCAGAGGCGCAACCATTACTGTTCCAAGTAATGGCCAGACATTTACTCAATTACCTATTACAGTACGAGGTTTGTGCCCTGACAATGTTCTTGTAAAACTGTTCAAAAACAACGTCTTTGGTGGTTCGGCCCAGTGTACCAATGGCAGTTACAGTATTATTACAGACTTATTTAGTGGCAAAAACGAGTTGGTGGCCCGAGTTTACGATGATCTGGATCAAGCTGGTCCGGATTCGAACATCGTAACGGTTACCTTTAATGATGCTACGTTTGCGGTTTTTGGCCCCCGCCTGTCATTGACCAGTGAATTTGCTAAAAAGGGAGCTAACCCCAACGAAAATTTAGCCTGGCCCATTACGCTTAGTGGTGGGCAGGGTCCGTACGCTATGAGTGTGGACTGGGGCGATGGCACGCAGCCTGACCTCAGTAGCCAACAATTTCCCGGGATTATCACACTCAATCACAAATATGCTTCACCAGGTATCTACAACATTCTCATCAAGGCAACTGACAAAAATGGTGCCACTGCCTACCTGCAGTTGGTGGGTGTTGCCAATGGCAAGGCCGGGCAGTCTACTGCCAGCACCGACAACTCCAAGATAACAACCATAGTAAAGGTTTTATGGTGGCCAGCCGCAGTAGCAATACCGCTGATAATAGCAACATTTTGGCTGGGCAAGCGCCATGAACTGTACATCCTGCGCAAGCGCATCGAAAAACAATCCCGTTAAGTTATAATAGGTGACCATGTCTAGACGAGTGTTTGTTGGGATGAGTGGCGGTGTTGATAGTTCAGTAACTGCTGCACTACTAAAGGAACAAGGCTACATCGTCACTGGTGTATATATGAAAAACTGGAGCCAAGATTTGCCGGGTTTTCCATGCCCCTGGAAAGAAGATTTTCAAGATGCCAAGCGTGTTGCGGTGCAGCTTGGTATTGATTTCAAAATGTACGATTTTGAGACAGATTATCGCCACAAAGTCGTGGACTACATGCTGCGCGAATATCAAGCTGGGCGGACACCTAACCCAGACATTATGTGCAATCAGGAGGTTAAATTTAAGCTGTTTCTAGAAACCTGTTTAGAAGACGGGGCTGATCTGATTGCCACCGGTCATTATGCTAAAACAAAAAACGGGAAGTTATACAAAGCCAAGGATGACAATAAAGACCAGACCTATTTTTTGTATCGCGTAGATAAAACGGCACTCGAAAAAACATTGTTCCCACTCGGCAATTACACCAAACCAGAGGTTCGTGATCTGGCCAAAAAATTCGGGTTAGTTACGGCAGCCAAGAAAGAAAGTATGGGCATATGTTTTGTGGGAAAAGTCGGGATTAAAGATTTCCTATTACACGAGCTTGGTCCGGGTAAGCCAGGTGATATTGTAGACGGTTCGGGGCAAACCATCGGACGTCATGATGGAGCTATTTTCTATACCATAGGCCAACGTCACGGTCTGGATGTTGGTGGGGGCTTACCATATTACGTCACCGGTAAGGATATGAAGCAAAACACCGTTTTTGTAACGACTGATCTTAATGATCAGAATTTATGGAGCAAGGAAATTGGTCTGACAGATGAGCACTGGATTAATGACGAGCCCAAAACAGGGGCTACGTTACAAGTACGCACCAGGCATCGAGCCTCGTTGATCAACTGTGTGTTTCATCACAAAGAAAATGTGAGAAATCTCACACTAACAGATGAGATAAGAGCTGTTACACCCGGCCAATCAGCAGTTTTGTACGATGGTGATGTGGTGGTAGGCGGCGGAGTTATTACATAGGATTGTTTTACGATAAATAGTTAAGATTGTAAAATATCTGTATGGAAGTGAAGCCAGGCTATGAATCGAGATATAGTTTTGACAACGCAGGCACTAAACGAATTACGAGAGTGTTATTTAAACTCATTGATCCAGAGGAATTAGATCAATATAAGGATCTTCTTTTGTACTTGCGACACAAATCAAATTTTCCAGAATTCTATAGCGCAAGGGAACTAAAACAAAATAATGTTGCCTTTATTGGAGAAAAAAGTAAAGAATTTGTTCGAGATCAAATAGTACAAGCTAGAACAGCAATCGATAATTCGGCCCAACTAACAATAGAGCGTACTGGGCTAGAGCCTGAACCAGTTGAATTGCCCGAATTTTCAGAAACTGCTCCAGCGGCCTAAAACGTCTTGCAAACTCGCAAAATATGCTACTATATAAACGTTAGCATAAAAACAAAAACAACAGATGAAACGAACCAAAGCCACGCCTAGGCCTGTTTATGGACATTTAAGCCATAGATCCTACACAGGAAAACGGCTGGCCAAGCAACACACCAACTACCCTATATTGCTTTTCCTACTGTTATGTCTAGGTGTATTTATGATTGGTTTATCACTGAGGGCTCGAGCAGAAGATGTATCCGTTAATGCTACCTCTAATGGCCCACCGCCACCAGCTCCGGCCATTATTACTTCTCCAGCCGAAGGGACGCGCTTTACTACCGTACCGATAACAGTGAATGGCACCTGTCCGGCCCGATTTATGGTCAAGCTGTATCGGAATGATGTGTTTTCTGGTGCGGTTCTGTGTGCGCTCGATAACACCTTCCAAATACAAACTGATCTGTTTGATGGCGCCAATGACCTAAGGGCACGTGTCTTTAACGCTGTCGAGGACGAAGGCCCAACCTCACCCACTATACGAGTCTATTATGACCGACCAGTCACACCTCAAACACCCACTTCGCCAACAACACCTGCATCTACGTCAAGTCCCTCAGCTGGCATTGAGCCACTAATAATCAAGGCTGACAACTTATATAAGGGTTACTACACTGGTGATGAGATTAGCTGGCCGTTGGACATTATTGGTGGCACCGCTCCATATGCTCTAAATATTGACTGGGGCGATGGTAATACCTCAATCTTTAGTCGTAAGCAGTCGGGTGCGTTTTCGATTCATCATGTCTATGCCGCCGCTGGTCCTAAGCAAGATAGTTACATAATTAAACTAACTGCCTCTGACATAAACGACAGCAAGACCTTTTTACAACTGACGGTCATTGTGCATGACAAAAATAATGTTGCAGTGGCTACACCAGGTTCAACCTCTAGTCGTGGTGGAGTACCAAGTGTATTCTGGCCTATCTATGGTATGACTTTTCTTATGGCGCTGAGTTTTTGGCTCGGCCAGCGCCGCGAATTTTTGCGCCTCAAACCTCAATTGAGGGCCCACAAATAACACCTGAGCACGATGGCCGAAACAGGGCTGAGAGATGGTATAATTAAGAGTACTCATGCTTAATAAAATAAAGACCAGCGTCCAATCTGTTGCCACCAAGGCTGCCAACCGAAAAACTGGCGGCCAACAATACCTAGTCGGCCTAGACATTGGTACCGAGTTTGTCAAAGCACTTGTCGGCAAGGTCAATGGTGACAATATTGAGATTGTCGGGGCTGGGCGGGCGCATCAAGGATTAAGCGATATGCAGGCTGGCGCCATTTCTGACATTGCCGCCGTGGTTGAAAATTGTGATAAAGCATTGAATGAGGCAGAACAGCAAGCTGGCGTCAGCGCCCGCCCCGCCATTATCGGCATTGCCGGTGAGCTGGTAAAAGGCACTACTGCTACAGTCAAAGCTCGTCGTCGTGACCCCAACAAAGAGATGGATCTGGCCGAAATGGAACGGATTATTAGTCTGGTTCAAGGTAAGGCCGAAGAACGAGCCAAACAACAATTGGCCTGGGAGCTGGGTGGCAAAGACGTTGAAATTCGCCTGGTCAACAGTGCGCTGGTGAGTATTGAGATAGATGGTTATGCCGTGACGAACCCGGTGGGTTTCAAGGGTAAGGAAGTGGTGGTGCGATTGTACACTGCTTTCGCACCAATGATTCACATCGGTGCTCTGGAACGAACGGCGGGGGAACTTGATCTTGATCTGTTAGCGGTGGCTGCCGAACCTTTTGCAGTGGCTCGCTCGGTAATTGGTAACGAAGATAACGCTGGCATGAGCGCCATACTGATGGACGTTGGCGGTGGTACCACTGACATTGCTGTTATTAATGAAGGTGGCGTGCAAGGTACCAAAATGTTTGGCATTGGCGGTCGGGCCTATACCAGGTCAGTCGAGCGAGATCTGAGCGTAGACTTTGCTAAAGCCGAGGAACTCAAGCTCGGTTTATCTACCAACAAAGCCCCTCACGCCAAAATACCAGCTATTGAAAAGGCTTTAGGAAAAACCCTCGACGTATGGCTGAGTGGGGTTGAACTGGCGCTGGGTGAGTTTACTGGGCTAGATACCTTGCCAAACCGTTTGCTACTGTGTGGTGGTGGTTCCTCGCTTGATATGCTCATGGACCGCTTGGGCGAATCAAACTGGTACACTAAACTCCCTTTTACTCGTAAGCCAGTTGTTCAGCACATTAGACCAGAACAGGTAGTGGGCATTGTTGACAAAACAGGTATAGTTACTGATCATACATTCATAACCGCTATGGGACTACTGAGGGTAGGGCTTGATACCTTACGTCAAGATTCAGCTTCTGGTGGTTCAGTCCGACAGAAGATAGACAGGATGTTACGAGCATAATATGGCAACAGAAGCAAAAGACACTATTTATATCGATGTTGATGACGAAATCACCGGCATTATTGAGAAAGTCCTAGCCAGCAAACACAAGATTGTGGCGCTTGTGTTGCCCAAACGAGCAGCTGTCTTGCAAAGTATTGTAAATATGAAGCTGCTAAAGCGCTCGGCGGGGGATGCGGGCAAGAAAGTAGTTTTGATTACCTCTGAGGCCAATCTGTTACCGCTAGCTGGGGCGGTTGGTCTGCACACTGCCAAGACCCTGCAAAGCAAACCTGCTATTCCCAAACCACCAGACACTTCACAAGTCGGCGAAGCGTTGGTAGACGACGCGGAAATCGGTGATGAACCAGACCTTGATGATACAAAAAGTGTCGGTGAACTGGCCGGCTTGGGCGCAGTAGCTGCAGTGGGTGCAATGGGGCCAACCGCCCCCCTTGAGGAAACCATCGATGTAGACAACACCGAACCAGCACCCAGCAAAGGCAAGAAGAAAAAGTCCAAAAAGGGCAAAGGTTCACTCGTAAAAGTACCCAATTTTGAAGGATTTAGAAGCAAGCTCTTCCTAGCCGGGCTGGGTGTAGTTGTGCTAATTGTTCTGTGGATACTTGCCTTTATGGTGATGCCCAAGGCTAAAATTACCGTAAAAGCTGACACAAGTACGGTAAATGTTAATGCCGATTTTACGGCCGACACCACAGCTACAACTGTCGATACCACCAAAATGGTTACCCCGGCCACACTCAAGCAGTATCCTAAGACTGACTCACAAACAGTCCCAGCCACAGGCCAGAAAGATAATGGCACTAAAGCCAGCGGACAAGTAACGCTATCTCTAAAGGACTGTTCGCAAAACCAGGTCACTATTCCGGCTGGATCCGGTGTAAGCACCAATGGTCTGACATATATCACTCAGCAATCCGTCACGTTATCAAGCGTTGTTGTGGCTGGTTCATGTAAGAATAGTAGTTTTCCCAGTCTTTCTACGGGCACCACCAATGTTGTCTCACAACAAAACGGCGATAAATATAACATTGCAAGTGGGCAAACCTTTAGTGTGGCCGGATTTTCAACCGTTTCAGGCAGTAACGGAAGCGCCATGACTGGCGGTACCAGCCAAATCGTGAAAGTTGTTAACCAATCCGACATTGACGCTGCTAAACAGCAGATCCTAGACAAAAACCGTGACACAGCTAAAAGTGAACTCACTAAACAGTTCCAATCGGGCGATGTACAGCCGGTGCTCGAAACCTTTAGCAATGGTACCCCAACTATTACGAGCAGTGCCAATGCCGGTGACACAGCCGACAGCGTTACGGTAACATCCAAGATCAACTACACGATGTTGGGGGTTAAAAAAGATGACCTCAAGAAAATCATTGAAGCCAATGTCAAAAAACAGATTGATACTAACAAACAACCAATCCAAGACTACGGTCTAGATAAACTGAGCTTCCAGCAAAAGGACGGCAGTACTACTGACAAGGCTAAACTGGTATTGCAAACCCAGGCTGTTGCAGGGGTAAAACTCGACATGGATGCCCTAAAGAAACAGGTTGCTGGCAAGAAAAAGGGTGATGTACAGCAAATTCTTGGTGGACAGACCGGTGTAACTGACGTCCAGGTAAACTACAGTCCATTCTGGGTATCATCAACCCCCAAGAAAACCAGTCATATTACCATTGTGCTGCAACAAAACGATGCCAAACAATGATTCGGTTATAGTTGCGCTAGATGTGGGAGAGCGACGGATAGGAATTGCCACTGCTATGTCTTCCGGTTTGCCCAGTCCTCTAAAAACCATTGAAAACACTCAAAACGTTTCCAAGGATCTTGTAAAGCTTTTCGAAGAACTTGGAGCAACGACTGTTGTGGTTGGTTTGCCGCGCAATCTGGAAGGCAATGACACTGCTCAGACGGCATCTATCCGGGCTTTTACAGACGAACTAAAAAAACACATCACCCTGCCAATCCATTTCCAGGATGAAGCCCTAACTTCCAAAAAGGCCGAGCAAGAACTGGCGGACAGGGGTGTACCGTATAATAGAGAGATGGTGGATGCCCTGGCAGCTACCTATATTTTGTCGGATTTTCTAGGAGATCACCCCAAAGAGAGCATGGTATGAAGTTAAAGATAAAAGGGAAAAAACGCCTGCCACTGATGATTGGTGTTAGTTTGGCCGTGATGGTGGTGCTGGCGGTCGGTGGAGTTGTTTTTGCTAGGCATGTATACAATGATAACCTCAAACCAGTTGCCGCCAACCAGAGTACCATGACCGTCACTATCCCATCCGGCTATTCCTTGCCACAGATTAGTAAACTGCTCAAAGACAAGAAGCTTATTCGTAGTGAATGGGCCTTCAAACAATATGTCCGCAATAATCAAGCTGATGATGACATCAAAGCGGGAACGTACGAACTTAGCCCCAGTTACACCGCACCCCAGATAGTTTCCATTATTACCGAGGGCAAGATAAAAACCAATTTGTTAACCATCTTGCCCGGAAAACGACTCGATCAGATACGCTCCGCTTTTATTAGTAATGGATATAGCGCCGCTGATGTTGATAAAGCCCTGAACCCGGCACTCTATGCTGGACATGCAGCTCTGGTAGATAAGCCGAGTGGGGCCAGTCTGGAGGGTTATCTCTACCCCGATTCTTTCCAGAAGACCTCACAAACCACCCCAGAGGAAATTATTCGTCAGTCACTTGATCAGACTCAGCAAAAACTTACGCCTGATGTCCGTAGTTCATTGGCGGCCCAGGGATTATCGGTCTATCAGGGAATGATCCTAGCCTCAATTATTGAGAAGGAAATACCCTCTTCTCAGCCCGAAGCTCGCCGTGAAGCCGCGCAGGTGTTCATTAGCCGCTATAAGTCAGGTATGCAGCTTGGTTCGGATGTAACGGCCTGTTATGGCGCAATTGTTGCTGGCGCTATGAAAGACGGTCAAAATTGTGACGACTTTGTCCTATATGACTCAGCCTACAACACCCATCTTCACACCGGCTTACCGCCCAGTCCGATTAGCAACGTAAGTGCCTCGAGCCTGAACGCCGTAGCTAACCCCACTGCTACCAACTATCTCTACTTCGTGGCTGGCCGGGACTGCCAGACCCGCTTTTCTTCTACTCTAGAGGAGCACAATGCCCTTATTCAACAATACGGTTTGTCCACAGAGTCAAACTCCTGTTAATGCTTATTTCTATCTAACGGGGGTAGTAATTTAAACTAACAGGGGTAGAAAACGCGCACAAAAGCTTGATTTTGACCACTCGTATGCTAACATAAAAAGCGCGGTAGAGCGTCAGCCTGTGCGCATCTAAGGTAACAGGTTAGAGCTTGCCGTTCCCAGTTGAGCTTTAAAACACAAACGCAGGATTGGTCGAACTATCTTGCAATCAGAACTAAAAAACAACTTGGGATGGCGCGTGCCACGCGCCGGGAGAATTGTATTCGCTACCAATCTAGAGCTCTCGAGGACGTAACCGCGTCATCGGGGCAGATCTGGACCAAATTCTATCGGCGCCTTGTACGCCGCGTTCCAAAACGATCTCAAAAGCGTTTGGTGCGCTACAGCATACTTGCCATTAACTTTGTTTTGTTAATTGGTGTAGTTATTTTTGTGCTAACTGCCTCTAACACCGGTTCAACTAATCATCAAAGTGCTGTCGTGGCTGCCAACTCCGAAGTTGCGGCCAGTCCTTTAGACGAGCTTTCTTCAGCCGATATTGCGGTATCAGTGGCCCGGCTGACTAACATTGCTGAGGCACGAGCAGTAGCCAATAACGCAGTTTCGGTGAATACCCAATTATCATTAACCTCTGCAGACGAAACGGTGGTAGCTAAACCCCAAATTGTAAC
>CAZVJS010000002.1:52259-57374 GCA_964627365.1 uncultured Candidatus Saccharibacteria bacterium
GGCTTTGCCTGGGGTGGTTACTCACCAGTTTATGGTGGTAATGGCTATGACTATGGTTACTGTACCTGGTGGGCGGCAATACGACGGGCTCAGACTGGACACCCAGTGCCAAGCAACCTAGGTAACGCTAGTACTTGGAAGATTTTGGCTCAACGAGCAGGCATCCCCGTTGGCAACACGCCACAGGCTGGTGCGGTCATCTGGACCCCCCCAAGGGATTATTACGGACACGTTGGTTTTGTGGAGAGCGTAAACGCCGATGGCTCAGTTAACATCTCCGAGATGAACACTGCTGGCTGGGGTGTGGTAAGTCGCAAGACACTTTCGCCTGAGCAGGCCGCTGGCTTTAGTTACATCTACTGGTAAACTCTCACCGACATACCCTATAATTAAAGAGATGTTTGTAGATAAAGTTCGGGTGGTGGTTCAGGCTGGCGATGGTGGCAACGGCGCGGTTAGTTTTCGGCATGAAAAATTTATAGATCGAGGTGGACCGGATGGTGGCGATGGTGGTAACGGTGGCGATGTAATACTAGTAGGCACCCGAAACCAGCATACCCTAGCTGCTTTTCGTCATAGCAAGCAATTGTCGGCCGAGTCTGGTGTGGCTGGCAGTAAACGAAAACGCCATGGCAAAAGTGGGCACGATTTAGTGGTAGATGTTCCAGTGGGTACGATTGCACTAGACGAGGCTGGCACAGTCTTGGCAGATTTGACTGAAGACGGGCAGCAAACGATCATTGCTTACGGGGGTCACGGTGGTTTTGGTAACGCGCACTTTGTATCCTCGCGTCGCCAAGCACCCAGGGTGGCTGAAAAGGGTGAAAAAGGCGACAATCTTGAGGTAACACTTGAGCTCAAAACCATTGCCGAGGTTGGCCTGGTTGGTTTACCAAATGCCGGTAAGTCTACGTTACTCGGTAGTGTTAGTAACGCACGGCCTGAGATTGCTGATTATCCATTTACTACTCTCCGGCCTAACCTTGGCACCGTTGATATAGACGACCAAACCAGTTTGGTGTTTGCCGATATTCCGGGTCTAATAGAAGGTGCTAGCCAGGGAAAGGGCTTGGGCGACGAGTTTCTGCGGCATGTGGAGCGTACCAGTGTGCTCGTGCATCTCATAGATGTCTACGAAGACGTATCAAAAGCTTACAAGATTATCCAACAGGAGCTTAAGGAGTATGCCACCGATCTATCCAAACGCCCCCAGGTGGTGGTTTTAAATAAAACAGAAGGCTTAACCAAACCAGAGCTAGCCGATAAACTCAAACAACTAAAAGGTGTTGTGCCAACCCGAACATCAATTATGGTCATTTCAGCCAAAACCAAAGATGGTGTGCCAAAGTTGCTGTACAAACTCAAAGATATGGTTTTGAAACACCGTGCCAAAGTTGAGAAGCAGGCAAAGCCAGAAATACCGGTTTTACGTCTTGAGAATGAAGATACATGGCAGGTTGAGAAACAAGAAAAGACGTTTGTGGTTAGTGGTAAACGAATTGAACGCTTTGCGGCTCGAACAGACTTTGATAACCCGGCTGGTGTAGAGCGCCTGCGTGATATCATCCGCAAAATGGGCATTGCTCATGAACTGGAGAGACAGGGAGTAGAATTAGGTGAAAAGATTACTGTAGCTGGTCACAAATTTGAATGGTGAATAAGAACAAATTTATTAGCAGTTAGCTATTTGGTTCCATGGCTTGTCACCGTACTGACCGCCAATGTATGGTCCTACTTGACTACCATTTATTCTGACGGCTATAGAATCAGCCCATGCGGAGGCGGTTACTGATGTTCCTGCAACTACACCCATCCAGTAAGCATTGCTTCCACCTGTGTCGCCTACAATCTGCGAATTATTTGTGCGTCTATAGACGATATTCCTATAAAAGTAGCTTGGAGCAGATGTTGTTTTATTGTACAAGAATTTAACTTGATACCACCCACCATAAGCAGCTATGTAGGTTTTGCATGCAGAGGCGGAAACCCCCCAATAGTTTGTAAGGAAGGTGTACGAGCTCGCATGAGCTTTCAAGCTACTCACTTTCGTGTAACTATAACCGCTATATCCAATAGTCGTAAATATCAACAACCCTGCGAGGCTTAGGTAGGCTATTTTCCACTTACTGCGTGGAGCTTTTTTCTTGCCGCCAACTACGACTTTTGATTTTCCAGTTGTTTTAGATTTTTTTAAGGGGTTTTTCATTTTTGTTCCTTTTATAGCGTAATTTAACTACAATTAGACGGATACTGCAAACTGCTTGTGGATAATGAAGATAGGCAAGCAACACTTCCGTTTGTGAACTTTTTCTAAATCAGAACAACAGAGCCTAAAATCCTGGGTAGTCTATGTCAGCAATTGACTATCCAATTCCAGGGGTGTGAGGTGTTATAACCGATGCCGGTTTGAATACCAGAAAACATATAAACACCCACATGGTCATTTCTAGGGATTGATACGTTAATAGTTTGCGATGCAACAAAACCGTAATAAAACGAACTGCCTACTTGATAACTGGTAACAGTGCCATTTGAACCATTAAAACCAATTAAACCGTATGTGTAATTTGGGGAACTAGTATTTTTTAGAAAAACAACCTTTACTTGATAGATACCTCCGTAGATTGGAACATAGGTTTTACATGCCTGTGCAGACGCGGCCCCATAATTTGTACTCCACAGAATGGTATATCCACTCGCCTTTGCTTTTAATGAATGTGCCTTAAGCCCTGTGTAGCCAGCATAACTAATACTTGTGAAGAATAGTAAGCCAGCAATACTTAGGTATCCTATCTTCCACTTGCTTTTGGGCTGTTTCTTTTTACCGCCCACGACCACTTTAGACTTACTGTTTGTTTTAGATTTTTTTAAGGGGTTTTTCATTTTTGTTCCTTTTATAGCGTAATTTAACTACAATTAGACGGATACTGCAAACTGCTTGTGGATAATATTGTGAATCAAGTTGCTATAATCGGAACAACAGTGCTCAACATACATAAACTAGACAAACAAATAGCTACCCCCTCACACAGGCCTTCGGGCTTCATATTTTTGATCTCAAGCGTATTCTTTATGCTGCTTTCGCCCTTGGTTTATGCTCAAGCGCCTGTTACAACCGGAACTTCACAGACAGGAGAACTGCCCTCAGTTGTTAACTGTGCTGGTAGCCAAACGTCCTATACTGCACTTACTCAGGCGGCCCCTGATAATTACGATATTTATGTACGCCTGGGTCAGCGAACTCAAACAGCCCCCGTTAATGTTTATTTTCAGGGGTTTACTGATAATGTGTGTACACCTGTTGGTGGTGGCCAGGTATCGGGCGCTGGCTGGGCAAAACTTGGAAGTCTGGCACTCACCAAGGAGACTGCCCTCGGAACATTTACTCTGGCATCGCCAACCCTTCAGAGTCTGCCAAATGCCAACCGACCAACGGTGATGTTGGTTTCTCAGACTCACCCAGTTTGTGCGCCAACCGACGAGTGCCGCATTAAAATTAACGGAAGAGACGCCACTCTACGTGCCAGTGCTACCCAATCGACTGGGGATACGTTGCATACCGTTGTTGTCAAAGATCCTTCAGAAGACATCATTCAAGACGTTGCTTATTATATCGATAACAAACCGGCTTACACGGCAACAGAATTAAAGGCTTTTGATCTGCGCTATGTTGGCATGGGCAGGCACACACTCGCAACAGTTGTCAGCTATAAATCAGGCCAGCAAGCGGTCATTTCAGATAATGTTGACCAAGGCTATTCAGGTGACCTTAACTACTTATTCTTTACGTATGTCACGTCCAAGAAATCGCTTTGGCTGATTACAGCAAGCCCAGTAGTCTTCCTGCTATCACTCGGTCTTATGTTGGCTTTTGTCAGATATATATATCAACGTCGTAAATGGCGCGTAACCCATGGTCTTTCTCAAAGTCTAGAAGATAAAGCCACTAAGTCTGGACATTACAGGCTCTATACAAGAATTCTACAGTTCGAGCAAGGAAAAGGTCATGTGATAAAGCGAGTAGCGCAGGCACTTACCGGCGTTGTCTTAGTCGTCGTTGCTTTGTTATTTATTAGTAGATGGGGAGCGCAGTCCTATGTTGTTGATGGACCAAGCATGCAATCTACATATAAAAGTGGAGATCAAGTACTCGTCAATAAATTAGGTAAAACTATTTCAGGCTTGAGTGGCAAGGGCTTTATCCCCAAACGTGGGCAGGTCATAGTCTTCAAAAAAGAAAGCAATGTATCGTTCGAGCCTGTTAACACTAGTCAGCCCACCTATCTTATTAAACGAGTTATTGGATTACCCGGGGAAAGAGTTGTTATTCATAAAGGAGTTATAACAGTTATTAATCAAGGTCATCCAAACGGCTTTAATCCCGATCAAAATGCTAAGTGGGCAAAAACGATGCACACGACAGAGTTAGATGAAGTTGACGTTACGTTGCAGGCGGATGAAGTTTTTGTATGTGGTGATAATCGGCCTGAATCTATTGACTCTAGAACATACGGTCCGGTTAAGTTGCATGAAATTGTAGGTTCACAATTCTTCACTCTGCGATAATAGAAGCATGACGTTTTATTTTTACGATCTTGAAACCAGTGGTTTTAGTCCGCGTTCAGCTAGAATTATGCAGTTTGCTGGCCAGAGAACAGATGAAAAATTACAACCTATCGGTGAACCGCACAACGTCCTAATTCGCCTGAGCGAAGATGTTTTGCCGGATCCGGACGCAGTTCTAGTCACTGGCATTACTCCGCAGAAAGTGAACCAAGAAGGCATCACCGAGGCCGAATTTCTCAAGATTTTTGACCGCGAAATTGCCGTCCGTGACACTGTGTTTGTGGGCTTTAACTCAATACGTTTTGATGATGAATTTATGCGTTATCTACTCTATCGTAACTTTTACGATGCTTACACGTGGCAATGGAAAGTTGGTCGCAGCCGCTGGGATATGCTTGATGTAGTACGCATGACCCGGGCTCTACGGCCAGAAGGAATAAAATGGCCAGTTGATTCGACCGGTCAGCCAGCCAACCGGCTAACGCTTCTAACAGGTATAAATAAGCTTGACCATGCCAATGCACATGATGCCCTGAGTGATGTCTTGGC
>CAZVJS010000003.1:0-35082 GCA_964627365.1 uncultured Candidatus Saccharibacteria bacterium
TAGGGAAAAATATATAAATGGAATGGAAAGTAATAAAAGTCAAATAATGCAAATACCACATGTGGAAAACTATGTGTCGTAAAACCAACACGATCGTGGGGGCATATACGCAAGACCACCATGAAAAGCTAGGAGCCGAACAGCACAGAGCACTAAACCAACGCTTTATGCAGCAGTTGGCAAAACTCCCCTGTTAGGCAAGGTATCAGTAATCATCTATACACTTTAATACAGAGTCGCAAAATATACATTGTGCGACGTCAGGTGTATATGTTCGTTTGGTGCTCTGCTGCTATGTTCGTCTTACTTATTTACGTAGTTTTGTTTCATGTTTGTTTTATATTTTTGTATTTCCCTGCATGTCTAAGTGTTTGCCTAAAATAGTTGTTTGATCATTTCACTATTATATATAGTCACACCCTACCTTGTTCGCAATTTGTACACTACAAATATGTTTAATTTTTGGGTCGTATCATGAAGGCTACCGAATCAGGTGCGTAAACTAGATCACCAGCAAAAGGATCAATTTGCTGGTTGTGTTCTGATTCTGTGGGACTCTCTATCCCTGCACCAAGGATATAGGCCGCCTTATATTTGTTCTGTTTTTTGGCCATGATCTCTAGATTGATAAAGTCGTATGCGTCAAGCAGGTTGTCATCAAACGAGGTTGGGATACTATAGGTACTGCCATCAGTACCACTAAATTCGTCATGAGGATTGTTCGAGTCTAGTAAAGCAAACAAAACATAACCCTCTGCTTGGCGCTCAGCAATCGTAGATGTAATGCGCTCAGCAGGAGTAGGTGGGGCTTCTTCGGGTGCCGTGAGCATGGTTCTATTCTGCCAGGGTATAGGTAGCTTTGGCAACACGCTTAAACTGCGGCTTGCCCTGTAGATTCAGGAGAATAGTGGTTTCCTTAACCTGGCGGCTTTTGAGTACTCGTTTGACGATTTCATCACGGTGCAAGGGTTCATTTGCCTTCTTCAGAACTTTAGCGATAACGTCAGCAACAGTTCCCTTGTCATATCCCCATTCTTTTAGGGCATAGATACCACGGCCAATTAGCACAAAGCGCTTGTCTTTGATCAGTTCGTTGTGAATAGCCTGGGTGGTTACATCCTTGCGACGGAAGGTAGAATCTTTGATGGTCTTGGCAATTTCGTTGAAGTGCATTGGTTTGCCACTTTCGTGCAGAATAACGTAGATTTTGTCACGGATGTTCTTCGGGTTAACCATTGGCCACTTTACCAGGCCCCAACGGCCGTTAAGTGTAGCAACTTCTTTAGAAATACTCGCCAACGCCTCAACATGCTTGGTGTCGGTGTCTTTTACGGCTTCTGCCACGTTTTCTATAGCAACTGGTTCACCAATCTTCTTGATGGCTTCGATAATCTTGGCAACCCCATCTTTGATACCCTTTTCCCCTTGCCCGTTGGCTAGGCCAGCAGCATGGTAGAAGTTGTCGTTATCATCAATAACAGTAAGTTTAGGACTTAGCTGAGCCAGGAATGATACACGAGCTTGGTCAACACGGCTATTTTCTGGGGTAACTTGAGCAGCGAGGTCACTAATGCGAGCCACCTTCCCTGCCTCCATGAGGTTTTCGACAAAAAGTTGCTGGACTTGCTTGATATGAGGTAGATCTTTTTCGGCAGCGGCCTTCATGCGGATCATAACAGCCTTCTCTAGCTGACGAACGCGTTCGCGAGTAATACCAAGCAATTCCCCGATCTGTTCTAGGGTTTCCTTGCGGTCAAACAGGCCAAAACGACGCGAAACTATCTCTCGTTCCCTTTCGCGTTCTATGGTAGCCAGGACATCTTTAATAACCTTCTCGATATCGAGCGGAGATTGTTCAGTTTGTGCTGCCATATATGCGTTCCTTCTCTGTAATAACAATTAATAATGTTATGATTATGTTAATTATAGAATGAATATTTTCAAAAGTCAAGAGTTCCCGGACATTTTATTTGTTTTCCGCAACCCCCGATCCATTGATTGTAGCATGAAATGGACGCATAAGCACAATAGATGGTATAGAAATATCACAACAAAACTATGTTGCACAGATAGCAATTAGTGGATAAGTTATATTTAGGTGGCTTTGCGGGCGAAGCGGCGGCCTTTGCCTTTGGCAGGTGCTTTGGCTAAGAGTTCTTTGGCATCTGCCTCGGTGAGAGATTTGGGATCAGTTTCTTTGGCGATTCGGGCGTTCTTTTTGCCATCGGTTACGTAGGGACCGTAAGGACCATTGAGGATCTGGATTTTACCGAAGGTGGCGATGTGTTTTTCAGCCTCTTTTTTGAGCTTTTCGGCGTAGAGAGTGCGGGCCTCGGCCTCTGTAATTGTCATAGGGTCTTGGCCTTTGATAGACACAAATATTTTAGCTACTTGTATGTACGGGCCAAAGCGGCCAATGTTGGCTTTTATGTCTTGTCCGTCCTCCGTCTTGCCTACAGTGCGAGGTAACTTGAACATTTCCAGTGCTTGCTCAAAGGTTACATCATCCAGCTCCACGCCCTCTGGCATTGGTGCAAAAATGGGCTTTTCTTCGTCCTCGGCTTCGCCAATTTGGAGCATTGGACCATAACGACCAAACCGAGCGTACAGTGGTCGACCAGATTTGGGGTCTTTACCGAGCTCCCTGGCCTGAGCGGCTTCCTGGCGACTGGCTGATTCGGACTTTTCTACTAAGGGGTGAAAGTGTGAGTAAAAACGGGCTAACAGCTTTTGCCAATCGTCTTTGCCATCGGCGATGTTATCGAAGTCTTGTTCGACGTTGGCAGTAAAATCATAGTCCAGAATACTCTCGAAGTACTTCATGAGGAAGTCGGTAGTCATGTCTGCAATAGGGGTTGGGACCAGTTTGTTCTTGTCGGCCCCTGTTATTTCTTCGGTGGTTACTTCTGTTACGCTACCCTTTTCTAGAGTGAGCGTGGTGGAATTGCGCGGTTTGCCTTCGAGGTCTTTCTTTTCTATATAGCCGCGGGTTTGAATGGTACTGATGGTGGGGGCAAAGGTGCTGGGGCGGCCAATGCCGAGTTCTTCGAGTTTCTTCACAAGAGCTGCTTCGCTGTATCGGGCTGGTGGACGGCTAAAAGTTTCGGTAGCTTTTAACTCTTTGAGTGTGAGGGCGTCGCCAGTTTTGACCGCTGGGAGGATAACATCATCTTTAGTGCCGCCGTAGACTTTCATAAAACCGTCAAATAGCAGCACTTCGCCCTTGGCCAGGAAGGTTTCCGGGCGCTTTTTCATGGTAATGGTCACTTCGGTGCGATCAAAACTGGCGCTAGCCATCTGGCTAGCCAGAGCGCGCTGCCAAATAAGCTGATAGAGGCGCTTTTGCTGATCGTCGCCACCAGCGGCAGTCTTATTAAAATCTGTGGGTCGGATAGCCTCGTGAGCTTCTTGGGCCCCGGCAACCTTTGTAGCGTACTGCTTGCGGTTGTGATAATTGGCGCCAAATTCTTTGGTTATGTATGTTTGGGCTGCATTCAGCGCTAAGTCGGACAGATTGGTGCTATCAGTACGCATGTAGGTAATATGACCATTCTCGTACAACCTTTGTGCCAGTGTCATAGTTTGACGAACACTATAGCCAAGTCGTCTGGAAGCTTCCTGTTGCAAACTACTGGTTGTAAATGGCGCGCCAGGGCTTCTGGATCCGGGCTTTTTACTAACATCTGAAATTGTAAAGTCATCACCAGCAGCCGCTTCCAAAAACTCCTTGGCAGCAGCCTTATCTTTGAGCTTGGCAGTAAGCTCAGCCGGTAATCCGGTGCCCTTAGCATCGAACACGGCGATAACTTTATAACTTCCCAATGGTTCAAACTCTTTAATCTCGCGTTCGCGCTCCACTATTAAGCGAACAGCCACAGATTGCACACGGCCGGCTGACAAGCCGGTTCGAACCTTCTTCCATAACACCGGTGAGAGTTCATAACCCACCAAACGGTCCAAGACTCGCCTGGCTTGCTGAGCATCGACTAGTTTAATGTCTACTGTTCGAGGGTTTTTAACGGCATGTTCAATGGCTGTCTTGGTAATTTCATGAAACACAATTCGCTTAGTTGTGGCTGGATCAAGCCCCAATGCCTGTGTAAGATGCCAAGCAATTGCTTCACCTTCGCGGTCTTCATCGCTGGCTAGCCAAACTTCCATGGTTTTGGCATCTTTTTTGAGTTCAGCCACTGTCTTTTTCTTATCAGGTGATATCTCATATGTGGGCTCAAAATTATGCTCGATATCTATGTTGAGGCCCTTTTTGGGCAAATCACGAATATGACCGTAACTGCTCTTTACGGTGTAATCTTTGCCCAAATACTGTTCAATCGTTTTGGCTTTGGCCGGACTCTCAACTATAACCAGGTTCTTTGCCATGTAAGCTTAAGTATAACCTATCCATTTTAATTAATAAGCAAAGGCCAAGCCTACGGCATTCTTAATATAAAAGCAACCTATGCTAACCTTCACCGAGCTTGTAGCCGATGAAGACACCGATGATAGCACCTACCCCGCTAAGCAGAATGCCCCATAGGCCCAAGAAGTTGCCGTGATCGAACATTCCACCAATCCAACCACCTATGATTGATCCAATAAATATGCCAAACCAAATATATGTTTTCGTTTCCATAAGCTCTATGCTAGCATCCATTGTCCACTACCAACAGGGTTAATTTTGCCGGTGATCTCGAGCATTGTCAGAGTTTGATTGAAAATAGCCAGCTCAAGGCCACTTTTGGCTAATATCACCTCTGTTTCTGCAGCACCATCTTCCAAAAGATCTAAAATAGCTGCTTCTTCGGCAGAAGCTGCTACAGCCTTCTTTTTGGATTCGGCTGCTTCTAGCCCAAGTGCGCGCAGAATGTCGCTGACGTTTGTAACAGCAGTGGCTCCTGTTTTGATAAGCTGATTTGTGCCAAGTGATAACGGGCTGGTGATATTACCGGGTACTGCCATGACCTCCTTGCCTTGATCAAGGGCAAAATTGGCGGTGTGTAACGTTCCGCTTTTGTCAGCTGCCTCTGTTATAAGAACCCCATCGGCCAGTCCTGACACTATCCGATTTCTGGCTACAAAGTGATATTTGTGGGGTTTAGTGTTGTCCGGATATTCAGTTACCAACGCTCCGCCCTGTTCTAGGATCTGGTGCGCTAACTGATAATGCACCGAGGGATAGATAGCGTTAAGGCTAGATGGCAGCACCGCAATGGTTGTTCCATTTGCCTCTAAGGCGGCTCTATGAGCAATGCTATCTACACCAAACGCCAAGCCACTGATAATTACCACTCCCCGCTCTGCTAATTCACCCGCCAGTTTGGTGGTCACAGCCTTGCCGTATGCTGTCACTTTGCGGCTGCCCACAATAGCCACGGCTGGTCTTGACAGTAGCTTGCCCAGCGGTTGCCCCATGACCAATATTTGCTGGGGCGGGTCCGGCAAAGGAGCAAGCTTTGCAGGATACCCCTGTTTTCCCAGATGAAACTCGCGGATTCTATAGATTTTCTGCATCCCTTCTATTCTAAAAGTTTTACGAGATTAAAATATGAATATTGGATTAATTTTTTCAGGGGTTGGCGACAGCTTAACTTATACTATGTGCTAAATTTGTATATAAGTATAAAACATGAAAAAGTATTGACATAACGACATATTTTTGCTAGAATGGCAATCCGTAAGTATAGTTTCTATGCTTACTGTACCTTTTACCCAATTCTAACAATTGTTAGATTGTTTTAGAGCGGAGCGCCTTAAGTTGTTACCCTCCACTTATCTCGCAGCCTGTGATTTATCATAGAACGCTCTAAAACAGACTAATCCCTTTAACTAGATACTCTAGAACACTTTGGTGGAAAGAGTTCCCGATCAAAGCGAGTCTCCCACGATAGGTTTCGGCCTGACACACGTCTTTAAGGAGTTTTGGACGCTGATGTTTCGCTCGGGTGGGTTGAAGGGTGTTTCCTTGGGATATCCCATGTGTGATGTCCCCTGAAATCGGCCTCCGGCGGTGCCCACCCCCTCCGGAGGTCGTTTTTATTTGACAAAAACATAATTCATTTCGCTATAGCTTATTCTGATGAAATATGTTAGAATATACTTGTTATGAGTTTAATGGATCAGAATGAAATACAGGGATCTCACCAAGACTTCCCTCCTCTTGAGCTAGTCGCACCTGATGTTGGTGCCGTAATGCTTCGTGGTACTCAAGAACCAGAGAGTGATACCATCGAACAATTACCATTGCCGTCACCCAATGTTGCCCATAAGATAACCCATGCCGACGGTAGCGAGAGCTACCTTAGGCATGATGTTTCTCCTGTCCCTTGTGAATGCGCGGGTTGTCAAAGAGAAATTGAGCCCTGGACTGCTCACGCCAACATACGACGCCTGGACCCCGAAAAATGGACATCTAAGAAAAGGTATCATTTTGACCACCTTCCCAAAGTTGATGAAGATATCGTTAGTATTCAGGACGAAAGATCTAAAGACGTAACGGATGATAGGTTGAATCAGAAACAACGAGAAGTCATGGCAGAAAAGGGTGGAACACGGCCAAAGGCTTCGGGTATCCCAAGGCGACGTTTTCACATCTTTGGTCCCAACGGTGCCCAGCACATAGTTCCAGTTGATCGAGACTAGGTTCTAAACAAGAAAACTTCTGGTTTCGTGAGCTAGCGGTTGGCCGTAGATATATTCGCTAAGGATTGCTGATGTTTCGCGTAGTAGAGCCGGCAGCTGTTCCTTCTCTTCTTTTGTGAACTTGCCTAGTACAAAATCTGCACTATCGGCTTTTTCAGCAATCTCATTACGCACTCCAATGCGTACGCGTCCAAAGCCTTCTCCAAGGTGTTCTATTAATGACTTTACGCCGTTATTTCCAGCGTCTGTACCGCCGATGCGCATCCGGATCTGGCCAAAGGGAATATCTAGTTCGTCATGAACGGCAATGATATTCTCTAGCCCTACTTTATAAAAATTCTGAACGGCTTGCACAGCTTCCCCGCTGAGGTTCATGAAGGTGGTTGGTTTTACCAAGATTACTCGCGTGTCATTGATGGTGTGCATACTCATACGACATTTCAGATCCTTTTTGGCTGTCCAATCTGGAAATTCCAGTTTCTTGACTAAATTATCAACTGTTTCAAAGCCAATGTTGTGCCGAGTGCCACCATACTCTTTGCCTAGGTTGCCAAGCCCCACAATGATAATCGTCTTCTGTAGTCCAAGGGTATAAAGTGGCATAGTACTGCCAATTTGTGGTTTTTTCTGAAAGAGTGCCATGAAGATAGAATATAGAAATAATAATGTCTACGCCAGCATGAGACAGTTTACAAACGCCGTATAGAATTGTATAATAATATAAATGCAGGAAGCACCCACTCCCTATGAGGTAGGAATGCGTGCCCGACTTCAGGCCGAAGATTTGGGCCCGATCGTAGGCTACCTTACAGCTCGCATATATGAATATGTTAGCGATGTTGAGCCCATTTGCAAGGTTAACCTTAGTAGCTACGATGATTTAGCGAATTTTGCTGAATCTCAGCAAAAACAGCTTTATCATGCTTCTCGATCTGTTCTAGGTAGCGTTGGAAATAGCTCAGACTATTCCTCGTATCCCTTACAAGACCTTGTTGCTAGTCATAGACACATGCCTGATGGTAATGCCTCGGTTCCCTTGACACATTATGGGCATATCGATGAAGTAATCAACGAGGGCCTCAATAGTGGTGTGGTCATGCCACTTGCTGTATTCAAGCTTTTTTATGAAGAGGCTTTGGAAACAAGCATTTTTCCTGGAACCAATACATTTATAGAGGCGCTCAGAGATAAAAGGTTTCAATCGTTAGTCTTGCGTTTTGCTAACACACACAATGGTTTTTACGCCAGTGGGTCAACCTCTCCCCATACGGTTGGTGATCGACAAATACGGCAGACAACATTTAAAAAGTTCCCCTCCCACATTAAAATCTTGAAACCTGGTCAAATGCAACTTTCTTCAATTGCAAAGGCCTATTTGCGTGATTCGAAGGAGTCTGTTGATAATTGTAAACTAATGGGTACTACAGTAGGTTGTCCCGTGAGGTTTGCCTCATTTCAAAGCTTGGGTTGCTTTGCTAGAGAATTTGCTGAGGTAAATGAAGTAGATCCTGAGATGCTAAGAAATCCTGGTGCATCAGCAATTGTATTGGGTTGTGAATACCTAGCGAAAGAATTAGAAAAACAATTAGCGTTCAATGAATGGGTTCAAAGTGATGCCTGATGTACCCTGCCCAACAGAATCGTTGTCCAGGCATCAAATGCAGGTTGAAGACCTAGGTCCTGTTCTTAGCTACATCACAGGCCAAGTATATGAAGTAGCTGGTTTAGAGCAACCAGATTCAGCCTACGTTCTTGATAGTTACGAAAACCTTGCTTTTTTTGCAACTATTCTCCAGGGACGTCTGAGTAAAACAGCTGACAATATTATTTCAAAACAGAGAGGTGATGATAAACTACACGCTGTAGATGATCTAATAAAGCATCAACAGCAGGCAGAACCAGGTAACGAAGAAACCATCTTCAACCTGACCCACTATCCATCGCTGGAAACAGTTATATGTGAAGGTCTTGAAAGTGGCGTTGTAATGCCGCTAGCAACTTACAAACAGCTTCAGCGCGAAAGAAGCAATCGGATGGTTCCTGGTTTTGAGTTGCCTGATGTACCTGAACTTATCAATTTACTCAGGGATAAAAAATTTCAGACAGTTCTTCTGCAGCTTGCTAATGTGCCCAATGGATTTTATGGGTCAGACTCAAACAGAGCTTATAGACTTAGATACTCTGAGTATTCACCATTCAAAGGATTTTCTTATTCTAAAGTCTTTGATGAAGATGAAATAAAACTAGCCAATTACACCAAGGATGAGTTAAAGCAAAAGCAGATTGAAATGAAGAGCCCAGATTTAAGATATACATCTTCCGGGTGTCCCGTACGATTTGCGACATTCCAATCACTTGGTCGGTACGCTGAGCGTTTTGCGGAAGATAACGATCTTTTAGCAGACGAACTTTTAAGTCACGGAAAGCCTGTCATTGTTAGTGGCTGTGAGTTTTTGGCAGATGAGCTTGAGAAGCAACTTGAATTTAATAAACAAGCTACTACTCTGGGCGTTGGCCGTGTCGGTGTCCAACATGCTTCTCAATAAACCAGAATTTAACCGTACTACCAGCAAAGCCAAACTTTTCTCGGAACAATCGTTCCATATATCGTTTATAGCTCCAGTGTAAAAACTTGGTGCTTGAGCCGAATATTCTAAAACTCGGCATACCTGTGTCAGTTTCCTGAACCATATAGTTGAGTTTAGGCTGGCGGTTTTTAAGTCCCGCCGGTGGGTGCCCATTGATAACGCTTTGCAACCAGCGGTTGAGCTCGGTTGTCTTGACGCGTTTCTCACGTTCTTTTGCGATTTCTTGAGTGATTTCAAATAATTTCGTGACATTCTGTCCCGTCACTGAGCTGGTAAAAATCAGCGGCGCCCAAGGTACAAAAGCGTAATTGTGCTTGATCTGTGCGGCTAACTGGTCACGGGTAAATGGCGTTTTCTCCTCTAGGCTATCCCACTTGCTGACCACCAAGATAAGCCCCCTGCCCGCCTCTTTGATCATGCCTGCGATTTTTTGGTCGAGCTGCACGTTGAGTTCATTGGCGTCCATCAGAAGTAAGCAAACATCGGCTTGTTCAATGGCGCTGAGCGCACGGATAACGCTGAAGCGTTCAACCCCAACCTCTATTTTGCCGCTACGGCGAATACCAGCGGTATCGAGCAGCTCAATTTCTCTACCTTCAAAACGGATTACATTGCGGTTAACGTCACGTGTGGTGCCTGCTCTGTCTGCCACAATGGCTTGTTGCTTCTTGGACAGTGTGTTGAAGAGCTGTGATTTGCCCACATTTGGTCGACCCAGGATGGCCAAATGCAAGCGATCAGGGTCATCGGGCTGCTGCACTTTTGGCATATCAGCTACCGTTTTGTCTAGTAACTCCTCAATACCGCGGCGTTGTTTGGCCGAAGTCAGCACAATGTTTTTAACTCCGAGTTTTTGGTAGTCTGTTGTGCTTGCTTTGGGTGCTTGGTCGACTTTGTTTACAACCAAAAAAACTGGTTTGCCGCTTTTGAGTGCCATTTTGGCTACTCGACGGTCTTCTTCGGTAATGACAGTGTGGGCTTCGATGACTACCCAGATAATATCGGCGCTGTCTGCGGCCTGCTGAACCTGTTCTTGAATAGTAAATTCAAAATCATCCTCGGCATCTTTTATGCCAGCGGTATCAACTAGCCAGAATTGTTTACTGGCGTGTTCTGTCTTAGCCATGATGCTATCTCGAGTAGTACCAGCCTCCTCGGCCACAATAGCCTCACGACGTCTTAGGACCGCATTGAACAAGGACGATTTGCCCACGTTGGCTCGCCCCACAATTGCAATGATCGGTAACTTCTTCACTTTGATATATTATGTCAGATTTTACAACACTTGCCAACAGGGGTTTGTGAACTTTCTCGAAGCAAGTCACAGCCAGACTCGCATAATGGTGTCTTGTGCCAATTTAATAGTGGCACGAAAAGGAGCGTAAAGTATGGGAATAGCACAAGAAAATTTTGAGCAAGATCTGCCCAAACGGCAGGACAATCTGGAGACAACTGCACTGCATCTAAGAGGTATGATCGGCGTTAACCCACCCGAGCCAGTGCCTTATTCGGGCGGCAGGTTAATCGAGGAAGTGACAAGAGCCACCTTAGTTGGCCCGATGGATGATGAAACAAGAGCAAGCCTAGGAGCAGATACTTTTCCAGAGGGGTATGTTCCTGAAAAACTGGCGACAATATCCTTGATATGGGCTGTAGATGATCCAGATACTCCACCAGAACAAGGCCGCTTGGCTATTATCAAAACTGATGTCTATGCAGATCAGCTGGGTATCCCTCTGGAGTCGTACAGAGTGCCTCTCCTGCCTACTGAACCTATAGTAATTGAGCACATGCCCGTAGTAGACCTGGCTCGCCTATCAAGTCAATTTAGAGATGACTATTTATCTGATTTTGATGCCACGGAACAACTGTTCGGGGTTATAGGTAGAGAAGAAGATGGAGTTCAAAGAGACAGCCTTCTACTTGCCTAACTATTTGATCGCAGCTTGAAGTTCTCCGAAAGTACTAGGTTCGAAGTAGGTTAGATTGTCGCAAATATTGTCAGCCATTGAATCCCAGAGTGCAGATAGGAAGTTGCCATGTGCGGGACAGCGTTCGTTTTCTTGGGTCTCATCTTCGTTTAAAAAAGTGAGTTCTTCCCCAATTGCATCAATCATTAAACCTTGTTGCATCTGCAATCGTACCGCTCCCGTAGCTGGATCCACAAAGCAATCGAATGGGTTGTAGCCTTGTGCTCGGTTGTGTTCATAGCTACCAAATTTTAAACCGAAGTAGAGTTCTCGAATACGATTAACTCTGTTGGGCACATCTGCAAACCAACCCAGTAGTCGTTCGCGATCTTCGGGGTTTTTCAACATAACCCTCAACTCCTCTTTGTCAGCTTTTTTACCCGTGTTTTCGGCGTGGTTTACGTATGCCCAAGTACAATAACCGAGCATAGATGCGGCTACTGAGAATCCCAAATTTACTGTACCCGAATAACAAACTTCATCTCTTGTAGCTGTACGTATTGCCTGTTCATCCCTGTCTTTCGCAAACATACTAGTGTTGGGTATATTGTTGAGGAATTCGTCGTAGTATGCGTAAGCAAGCTGTGTATAAGGTGAGCCTAAGACCTTGCCCTCGACCTCAATAGAGAAATTACGAATAGTAGCAAATCCAACACGTCCTATGACGAGTTCTTCTCTGTTCCATTGTTCAGCGGTTTTCTGGGTAATATATTCACTCATTTTGCAATTATGCAAATAATATTACAAAATAGTGAATTTTTCAAGCGGTAAATTATTGAGCTTGTAAGGCCCAAACTGAATGCGGTGGAGTTTGGTTACGGTATAGCCGCGAGCGGCGAAGGTGCGGCGGATTTGGCGGTTACGACCTTCGTTCATGGTCACGATCCAAGCCGCACCTTCGCCGCTCAGGCTCAGACGGCTCACACCGTCCTCAAGCTCGATTCCGCTCTCAATATCACTACGGTCTTTGGATTCTAGTGGCTTGTCCAACACCACTTCATAGACTTTCTCTTTTTGAAACGATGGATGGGTAAGTTGGTGCGCCAGCTGGCCGTCATTAGTGAGTAACAACAGCCCAGAAGAATCTTTATCCAGCCGGCCAACTGGCTTCAAACCATGATATTCGGGTGGAAGTAAATCATAAATGGTCTGGCTACCCTGCCCGTCTCTGGAAACTACATATCCGATAGGCTTGTTCAAGATAAGAGTGACGGTCTTGACATCGGGTGTAATAGGGCGCTTGTCAAGCGTCACGATGTCAGAGGCAGCTATCTGTTGCCCGGCGCTGGCCGGTAAACCATTAACGCTGACTCTACTATCCTTAATAGCAGCATCTACCGCCCGACGAGATAAGCCCGTGGCTTGGGCTATGTATTTATTAACGCGCATGAGAACTATTTTATAACGCTACAGCACCAGGGTCAGCCGGTGGCTGCTTGTCATCCATGTGGCCAATAACTGGCTTGGCGGGTTCGTCTTCATTGGCAACAGCTTCTTTGGCCTCTTCCTTGGCGAGCAAAGCGTCCAAGTTTGGCCCCGTGTCCGAGAGATCGTTAATAGGTTTGATGACTTTTGAGTGAGTTGAAGTCTGGCTGGATGAGGCACTCCCAGGTTGGTTGCTACCGGAGTCTGATGAGTTGGACTGGTCGCCGTCCAATAGCTGTTTACCGCCCGTGCTCACGGCAGCCACTGTGTCTGCTAAAACCGTACCGTTGGGGTCAGGAGATGGTGCTACGGGAGTTGGATCAGGTGTTGGGCTAGCAGGGGCTGGTGGATCCGCCACAGGAATGGGGTCAGCTGCGGGTGCTGGGTCTGGTGCCGGTGCAGCCGGGTTGTCGGTAGTTGTGGCTATAGGTGGAGGTGCACTACCGCCACCTTCAAGAACTTCACGGGCCACACGGGCCACATCTTCTAGGGTCACTTGTGATTTCACCAAATATTTATCGGCTCCAAGTTTGTCGGCGCGGTCTTTGTCTTCAGCTTGGCTGAGGGCAGTCATCATAATAACCTTGGTGTTCTTCGTCTCAGGGGTGGTACGCAAAATATCCAGCATGTCAAAACCACTAATTTTGGGCATCATAATATCAGAAATAATTAGGTCAGGCTTTTCTTTGACTGCCATGGCCAGGGCTTCCTCGCCATCTCGGGCCGACACAATCTCATAGCCTTCAGCCAGCAAGCGCGCTTCGTAGATTTCTCGTAGGTTGTTGTCGTCTTCGACGAGCATTACTTTTGCCATATTTCTACCTCTGTTATTCTTCCTAGATGCTTGTGCTTTAGTTGTATTGTATCATATGCTCTTGATTAGTTCAGAGTGTCGAAGGTGCTTGTATCTCCGGTAGGCTCTGGCTGGCGGCTTGGCGCTGGATCTCGGCTGCTTTCTCGGGCGTTATACGCGGCAGATTGATATAAAATGTGCTGCCCTTGCCTTCTTCGCTCTCGACCCAAATACGTCCCTTATAGAGTTCAACAATTTTACGACAAATAAACAGCCCAAGACCGGTGCCACCAGTGGTTCGTGTGCTGGAATTATCTACCCGATAAAACTTCTGGAACAAGTGTGGAACGTCGGGTGCTGGAATACCTGGACCCGTGTCTTTTATGAAGAATTGTACAACTTGATCGTTGCCGGTCAGGCCAATGGAGATTTTGCCTGAATCAGTGTACTTGACGGCGTTATCAAACAAGTTGGTGATGACTTCGCGCAGTCGGTCAGGGTCCACAAGCACAAAGTACAGTGGCTCAATGACTTTTGGGGCATTTTCGCCTCCGTTGATGGCCGCCCCAGAATTACCAACTACATATTCTACGACTAGTCCCTTTTTCTCGGCTCCAAAGCGCAAGTCTTCGCTGAGTTGTTGCAGGAAGGCTGACATATTTACTGACGTTGGGTGGCTAGAGAGCCGGCCGTCTTCGGCTTTGGCACTGGTCAGAAGGTCTTGAAAGAGTTGGCCCAAATGCTGGGTTGAGGAATGGGCCTTTTCCAGATAATCCCGGGCCTTGGCGTCGATCTTACTGACTTTATCGTTCATAGCCAAGGCCAAGTAGCCTTCTATGGCTGCCACAGGCGTGCGCATTTCATGACTGGCCGTGCTAATGAAGTCGGCGCGCTGCTTTTCTTCTGAACGCTCGGAGTTTACGTTTGTAACCATGCCAACGGCCCCCGATAAATTACCATCTTCATCCTGCAAGGGGCTGACATCAATGTTGACAGCAATAGCGCTGCCGCTTCGAGGCGTTAACAAGGCGTGGTTGTCACGAGCATTTTTGCCAGTTTGGAGAGCGATCATAAACGGGTTGTGCTGATCGTCATACGGAGTATTTTTTTCGTCTACTAGTTTAAAGACTGAGTGAAAATCCAGCCCAATGGCTTCTGACGCAGGCCAACCGCTCAGTGTTGCAGCAGCAGGGTTAAATAACTGAATTATTTTTTGATCGTCAATTACCACTACTCCATTTTCGATAGCATTCAGAATGATGTCAGATTTGGACCGTTCCACTGCCAAACGGGAGCTAAGCGTGCCTTTGTCGACGCTGGATTTTCCAAAGCCAAACTTAAAGGCCATGTCTTGCCTCTTGTTTGGCAATACCGGTCTGAGCCCACCAATTCTTTTGATTATATGTCATGAATGCTTATGTTTATCTTTGCAGTCATTATCTGTTTTTTTGGCCTGAAGCGCAATCCCCTATCTGGACGCTCCCTGTTAATTATGCTAAGCTACGCCTCTGTTATGGCCTCATCGTCTAGCGGCTAGGACACCGGGTTCTCATCCCGGCAACCGGGGTTCGATTCCCCGTGAGGTCACCATTAACTGCTTATGCTAGAATAAATATGTAATTCCCGTGTGAGGCACGGAAAACTTTGAACCAACATATCTTACTGGTGATAGAAATAGTGCTACTCATTAGCCTGTCGGCAATGTGCTCAGGGCTGAATATTGCTCTGATGTCGCTAGGGATTGGCGACTTAAAGCGTAAGGCCAAGGGTGGCGATGTAGCTGCTCAAAAAGTGTTACCGCTCAGGACTAAATCTCACCTTGTATTGGCCAGTATTTTGCTTACTAATGTTGGGGTCATTTCGGCTACGTCCCTGGTGCTCGACAACCACCTGAACGGACTGGTAGCGGGTATCTTAAGCACCCTTTTGATCGTGGTATTTGGCGAGGTTTTGCCTCAGGCTTGGTTTGCCCGCAACGCGCTGATGCTTTGCTCTATTTTTGCACCAGCTTTGAAACTGATGATTATCCTTACCTACCCTGTTTCCAAACCCCTACAACTACTGCTAGATAAAATGTTTGGCCACGAATCTTCCCAATTGCACACCAGAAATGAACTGACCATACTTATTGCCGAGCATCTGGATGAGCGAGGTAGTGAGCTTGATGAAGACGAGGTAGAGATTATGAAGGGTGCCCTTTCCCTCAGCCAGAAGCGAGTGCGCGAGATTATGACAGACATAAATCATGTTTACTGGGTAACCCCCCAAACAATGCTCGATGAAGCTAAAATTGATGAAATCAAGGAGCGCAGCTGGAGCCGTATACCGGTGTTTGATATGGATAAAACCACTTGTCATGGTGTGCTACTCATGAAAGACTTGCTTGATATAGATTTTGACGGAGAACCACGCCATGTGAGCGAAGTTTTAGTGCGTCCGACCAAAATTGTGGGCAGTATGACGGCACTTGACACGTTGTTCCGCAAGTTCATTGGCGCGCGCAGTCATCTGATGCCAGTTGAGCGTGATGACCAAATTGTTGGTATTGTGACCATCGAAGATTTAATTGAAGAAATCATTGGCCACGAGATTGAGGACGAGAGCCACTAGGACGAACCTCTGGAATATCGTCCCAGTTGGATACATAGCGAGGGCTGCGAAGGCGGCGTTTGGGTTCCCAGTTTCGAGCGAGGTCTTCGGCGGCAAAGCGCATGGTGTGCTTACCATAGCGGGCATTAATAACATCGATGGCTTGCATGCGAGACTGGGAACGTTCCTGATGCTGGATATCTACCTTACCGAGTAGGTCTGTTTGTAGCACGCTGTCAGGCACGAAATCGTGGAGCCAGATACCAGCTCGGTGATAAGCCACGTTCCAGTCGTAGACTTTTGATAATGCTTGAACGAGCGTTTCGGCCAAGAGACCGCTATCGGCAGTAGGTACATCGTAAATGACTTCGGTATTCCAGACTTGGTAATTTGGTTTGTGTTTGCTGGTGGTCAAGAATAGGCCAGCCCGTCTGGTGAGCTGTCCGGAGGTGCGGAGTTTGTATGCAGCTTGGGTAGCAAACGAGGCCACGGCTGACTCGACCACGTGCAGCTCATGGGTATCCTCACCAAAGGTGCGGGTGCGGGCGATGCTTTTGGCCCGCGTGTGCAGGGACTCCAGTGGAAAGCAGCTGGTACCGTTTAATTCGGTCACCAGCTGACGACCGCGGATACCCATGAGCTGCTGTGCCTGGCGCGGCGCCAGGCGGGCTACATCTTGAGCAGTGCCAAGCCCCAAAGACCTCAATTTGGGCGCGCCGCGCCAGCCAATTCCCCAGACATCCTGAATAGGTAGTTGGTTTCGGTACAAAGCCACGTCTTCGTCTGGAATTCCTTCTAGATTAAGAACACCCCGGTGTCCAGCCTCTTTTTTGGCTCGTTCACTAGCTAGTTTGGCCAGTGTCTTGGTGGGGGCTATCCCGAGCGAAATAGGAATACCAACTTCTCGCCAGATTCGCTCCCTGATCATATGCCCCCAATTGGTGTAATTGTGAATCGGAAGCTGACTGAGGTCTAAAAAGGCCTCATCAATTGAGTAGACCTCAATCCGAGGTGTCAGATCAGTGAGTATTCGGATAATCCGGCGCGATATATCGCCATATAACTCAAAATTAGCACTAAACTGAATCACGCCATGCTCCTTAAAGATCTGTCGGTATTTAAAGGCTGGAGCACCCATGGGAATACCGAGGGCTTTGGCCTCGTTACTACGAGCCACTGCACAGCCGTCATTACTGCTGAGTACCACAACCGGCTTACCCTCTAGGTCTGGTCGGAATACTCGCTCACAGCTAACAAAGAAATTATTACAGTCAAATAGCGCAAAAATGGCATGTTTCATGGCTTTTGCCTGGTCTGGTGAATTATGGTGGTCACCACACCCCAGACTTCCTCGCCTTCCGGGACGTTACCTGGCCGACCAATGGCAAAAGCTTCTCCACCCCACCAGATAACTAGGTCGGTCACGTGCGGCACTAATGCCCGGTCTATCACCACCACATCGCCATCAAACACGCCGCGGTCTTCCCACTCATAACCACGCAGCCGCATAAAAAACGTGCTAGATGGGTTTTGAATCAGCAGTTTTGCAAGGTCTAAGCTACTGAGCGATGAGTCAGTCCCGGCATTAGGAAAGCCGGTGTGTTCACTCACCCCAGGCGGCAAATTGTCATCAAGTTGATTATTCTTCCACATATTCAATTACTCCTCTTAAACAGATTTACAGATGATTTAGAGTGAGCCAGTTGCCTGGCTAGGACCATCCAACCGAAGTTGGAAGATCAAGTAATTGAATAAGCCTGCGAGTAGGAATCCGCTATAGGAAGCACCCACACGACTGCTTATATTTTACACCCAAGCATACTACTGGGTGTATTGAATATTATCATCATAAATGGTATAATTAGCACGTTTTTGTTGAGGCAATTTTGTTTCCGAAAACGCACATTGACAGAGTAGCAATCTAGTCTAGCAACCAGTTTTTGATGAAAATTGATTGTTAGACTAGAAATTTCGTGTATATCCGTTCTATTGAAAGGACACGCTGTGTTTCCAAAAGATAGTCACCTTGTGGTGGTACTGGCTCTGGCATTGATTGTGATCGCATGGTTTGCGGTCATGGGCTTGCTCCTGCTGTTTGAGGCAGTGTTCAAGTCGGAATGGTGGCATCGGCAACAACTCAAGAGAGAGTTTCACAAGGCGACCCAAAAGGAGGATGCCAACCGAAACGCCCCAGAGATGTCGATCGAGGAGCTCGAACAGGCGTACCTCATGGACATCCACTACCGGGACTAGAAACCATCAACCGACAACACAGGAGGAATGATCTTGATAAAGAAGACAACATTTGTCACCTACACGGCTGTGGGCATCGCCTGTGGCGTCTACTTCAAGCGGACGACTGTCAACAAGACTCGCAGTGAGGAGGTTGCAACGTTCTGTTTGGGATTCGTCATCGGCCCCCCTATCGCCGCTGTCGTGGCTACCATTCGTGGTACCGACATCGTGGGGAGTGCCGTCAAGCGAGTGCTCGACGCAGATCTAGGAACACCCTTATGGGGGCAAGTCATTGGCGGCGGGAGTTGACATGTGGTATGTGAATATCACGATCAACTACGCGGTCATCCCGGTGAGCATGGCCTTTCTCATGGTCTGGACAGCCAAGCTGTACCAAAAGCCTCGCGGTTCCAGTCCTGATTTAGTTGAGTGCATCATGTGGTGGCTCTTCGGCGCACTCTTCTGGTTCGTCGTGCCCTTCTGTCTTGCGTTCGTGGGGTATCTCAACCACCGTTTGTACAGGAGACGTAAACGGGTGTTCCAACGTAACTAGCGTCGTCATGACGATCGGATGGAGCCAATTCCAGAAGATCCCAAGATGTGCGGGGAGGCGGCAATTGCCGAAACGTCAGCTTGCTGACTTCCTCCCTGCTGGCGCCCAAGCGCACAACCACCACTCGAAACCCCGCTACTCTGTCTATAAACCCAAGTTCTGAAAGTTTTCAGGATTTAGGTTTTATTTAATTGAATTCAGGAACTCTACCAGTTGCTTGGGGGTGATCTCGGCTTTAATAAGGTAGCCATCGGCTTGGTTCTCGACTTCGTCGCGCACGGTTTTGCTTTGATCCAGGTTGGTGGTAACCACGATCTTAGAGTGCAGATCAGGCTTTTCCTCTCGTAAGTGACGCAGGATGTCCATGCCGAGCATGTTAGGAACCATGAGATCAAGCAGAATCAGGTCAAATGTGTCAGTCAGTGCCGTTGATAGACCTTTCATGCCATCTAGTTCAACGGTTACCTCGTAACCAGCTTTCTTGAGCGCTCGTGCATACAGCTCACCAATAAACAGCTCATCTTCTATGATAAGAATTTTGCGGCCATCATTTGGGGGGGTTGTGTGTGCTTTTTCGTCCATTGGTTATCTCCGATACAGTGAGTGATTTTTGATCCAGCCGTGGGCATTACGGACCATACCTTGCTCACTCCCATTATTGCTACTTTTGAGTTTGTTCGCAACCATCACGTACGGCTGCAGGGTAAAACCAACGGTAGTTCCCTGACCCTCCTTGGAACGAATCCATATATTGCCCCCGTGAGCATTCACAATGGCCTTACTCAAGTATAATCCCAATCCGGTGCCACCAATTTTGGCCTGGTTTCGGTGGTTGCGCTGGAATTTTTCAAACAGCGTAGGGATGACACTCTCTGGTATGCCCACGCCCCAGTCTTGCACAACTGTTTCGATCTGCCCGTCTTTGGTGAGCGAGGACTTGATCAGGATTTTTTGACTTTTGTCGCTGTACTTGATGGAGTTGTCGATAAGGTTGCTCAAAACTTCGTAGATGCTGACGCGGTCGGCCCCAACGGTTGGTAAATTGGGTGCAATATCATACTCGATGGTTTTACCGTGAACCTCAGCCCGCAAGCTAAGCTCCTGGCCGACCGCCTTGACCAGCTCTCCCCAATTTTCTTCGGTCAGCTGCAGGGTGAGCTGGTCGGCGTCGACCCGGGCGACGTTGAGGATATTATTTACAAGCGTAGTGAGTTGCTGAGCCGTGACTTCCATTTTGCGCATAAAGCCGGCCAACTCATCATCGAGCTTGCCATCAAGCTCTTCTTCGAAGACTTCTATATAGCCGCGTAACATAGTTAGCGGACTACGTAGCTCATGCACTGCCAGTGCTAGGTAACCCACCGCCTGCTCGTCTTGACCATACAAGGCGGAATGATCAAATAGGGTCAAGATAACTTCCACGCCTGATGGATTATCTTTGTTGTAATAAGCAGCCAAGTCAAACAACAGCGCTTTGCCATTGTCTTGCTTAAGCCTGACTCGTTCCCACGTTTTAGTGGCTGTCACTGTGTGAGCCCGCGACTGATTGAGCCAGCTATCCAGTGTGTCATCGGTGGGAAAAGACAAGTCCAGTACTGAGTATACATTCTTGCCCACTACATCAGTAACTTGCTTGCCAATATATTTTTGAGCCATCTCATTGGTGAATGTGATGTTTTGTTGTTTGTCGACTACGAACAGGGGTAGTGGCAGACTTGTCATGACAGCCTTGGCTTGCTGGTTGAGTTTATCGGGAGTCTGAAATTTATTGGAGCCACTGGCCAGTTCATAGACTTCTAGAGCCAGACTGGTGACCAGCTCCCGACCAAACGTAAGCTTTTCTAGATTTGGTGCGGCAGTACTGCTAGGCCCCGGCGATACGTGCAAGATTGCTTGCCAAACAGAAGTCAGTGGCCCCATAAAATAGTTTGTGGCTGCTTGAGCAAACGCAAGTGCCATCCCGGCACTGGCCAGAATGACAATAATTAGCACTATCCAGCTTGGTAGGTTCAACAGACTGGTACCTACCAGCCAGACTGCTGTAACTACGAGACCACTACTAAATAACAATATACAAAGATATAGCCTAGTTTGGCGTTTCAGTCGTTCCAGATGGTCCATGACAGTTTATGGTTTGGCAGCCACAGCTGATGGACTATCGACAATAGTGATCCAGGTTTGGCCAGGGTTAAGTTTGAGTGGGGCGCCGTTAGAGTCAACAAACGTAAACTGAGCCTTGCGATCTCCTTTACTCCAGGTACCCTCAGTCAATGTACCGTCTTGGAAGACATACATGTGTCCACTACCAACAGTGGCGTAGTTGGTGTGTTGCCCGTCGCTGGCGATGCCGCGTGACATAACCAGTGCAACTACAACCTTAGGTTCGAGTTGTGCTCCTGAGCGTTCATCAACATGCGGCTTCCCTGCCTCACTTCGTTTGTAGGCGTTGACGGCCGCATCGTAATCGTAATGAGTGTTATAAAGGTAGCCAGAAATGTTAATGTCTATGCTCCTGGCTGATATTGTTGCGGCTGCCTTCTCATTCTTGCGAAGAAAACCCGTAAAGTTACTACTGGTATAACCTTTGCTAGCATTGAGGGCATCAAGCTTGCCCATTTCGCTGTACATGTTGTGTGGCGCATACCGAGAACTTATTCGGTAATAGGCACCCGAATTTGCAAATTGGTCAAGATCTTTGACGCCAAGCGTTTTAATGTCGGCTAGTGCCTGGGGAGCACCACCAACGTGAGCAATTGAGGCGTCGAATGGCATTAAGAAGTCCAAATAATACGGTCGGACACTTCGGATGGGACCGATGTAATTGGGCTGAGCTTCTTGGAACAGAGCCAAGAAGCGGGTGATACCGCCCTCGGCGATGGCTTCATAGACCACACCAGCGTCTTTGAGTCCGGATTGTGGCCGGGCGTCGGGACTGTTTTCGATCATAATACCCGTGACAGGGCGTTTGTTAAGTTCGAGGGCGACCTCGACACCGGTAAGCTTGGAAGGCTCGGTTGTCGGTGCAGGCGGTGGTGCAGTTTTTTTGGCTGCGGCTTGAGCGGCTTGCTTGGGCGGGGGTTGGTGGAAATGTTTGTAAGTGGCATAAACAGCGGCTGAGCCAGCAAACAAAAGTGCGGCTATGATGGCCCAAAACAAGATTTTTTGTTTAGTGTTCAGGTGGCTGTGCTTAAACTTAAGCCAATCAAAGGCGTGCTTGGGCAGGTGAAATAATTTGGCACGTTTTTTGGGTCGGTAATTATTAGCCGGCTCAGCAATAGATTCGTGAGGTGCTTGCGCCAAAGCTGGAGCCTGCTCACCCGATGATTCTGGTGTATGACTTTCGGTTTTGGTACTGTTGGTTTCGTTTGGGCGTTTGGGCGGCCACGAAATGTCGTCCATATAGACCTTATTGTAACAAAAAGCTCATGCTTTTGCTCTATGGGCGTTGGATGGTGAGGCACAGTAGTCCGAGGCACATCCACAGCCCAGATGTGGTATAACGACATCACATCTGGAGCGAGGACAGTGCCAAGGAGTACTGTGCCTCACCTATACGTAGTATAATTATCCTTATGTTCAACCGCCATTCCACTCCTGACACTCCCGAGCATGGTACCGTTCTACTACTTCAGATACCCCGCACCAATGAGAAAAAGGAGCTAGCTGCAGAACAGATGTTTGCTAGTCTACATGGACTGTTAGCCGACAAAAACTCGCGGCAGCGAATTAGCTGTGAGATTGCGGTCAAAAATCGTCGGATCGGCTTTTATGTCTGGGTGCCGGACCATCTGAAGAGTTTTGTGGAGGAACAAATCTATGCCCAATACCCCGATGTCCACATCACCGAAGTGCCTGATTATATAGAGATTGACCCTAGTCCAGGTACCGCCCTACTTGGGGCCGAACTCAAACTTACAGCCCACGAAGCACTGCCCATCAAAACCTTTCCCAGTTTTGAAGTCGACCCCTTGGCTGCCATCACCGCTACCCTTGCCCAATTTGAGGAGCATGAGGAAGCCTGGCTACAAGTTATTATTAAGCCCGCTCAAGACACCTGGTACAAAAAGAGTGAACGCTACGCTTCAAGTATTCGGACTGGAACGACCCGAACTAACTTTGTGGGTCTGCTTTGGACACCTCCGGAAACCAAGTCTGATGCACCCAAGCTAGCCGAGTTTGAATCGGCCCGGGCTAATGCAGCTGAGGAAAAAAGCCACAAGCTAGCCTATGAAGTTACTATGCGGGCAATTTACAGGGGTCAAACCACTACCACCCAGGCCCGCATGCGCTTGCAAGCTATTACGGCAACTTTTAAACAGTTCAATTCCACTTACCTGAATGGCTTTACTCAGCTGTACATTGATAATTCTCAGTTTTTGCACGCTTTTCAGGATCGTGCACTGTCCAAAAAAGGCTTCGTACTAAATATTGAGGAAATTGCTAGTTTGTATCACCTCCCGCATACCAACGTAGAAACACCAAATATCTTATGGGCCAGTGCAAAAACCGCTGAACCGCCGGCTAACTTGCCTGTCTATAGCGATGCCAACACTACCGAGATTAGCCCTATCGCAGCCACTAACTTTCGCGGCCATAACACAATGTTTGGTATGCCACGGGTCGACCGTGGTCGGCATCTCTATATCATTGGACAGACTGGCGTGGGTAAGTCTGCCCTGCTGGAGCTGCTGACCATTTCGGATATCTATAGTCCATACGGCTTTGCTGTTATTGATCCACACGGCGACTATGCCATTAGTACGCTTCGGCGCATTCCGGCCGAACGGGCCAACGACGTTATCTATTTCAATCCGGCTGACACGGACTTCCCAATTGCATTCAATCCCATGGAAGTGACCGATGAAAAACTCAAAACTCACACCGCATCGGAACTGATTGGCGTGCTGAAGCGTATGTTTGAATCATGGGGACCACGGCTAGAGTACATTCTTCGCTATAGCTTACTTGCCCTGCTGGATTATCCGGATGCCACCATGCTTGATATTACCCGCATCTTGACCGACAAGAGGTTTCGGGTCGATGTCATGAACTATGTTCAAGATCCGGTAGTAAAAAATTTCTGGCAAGTTGAGTTTGCCAGCTGGAATGATAAATTTGCTGCCGAGGCGGTAGCACCAGTGCTCAACAAGGTGGGCGCCTTTACCGCCAACCCGATGGTGCGCAACATTATTGGTCAACCAAAGAGCAGCTTTAATATCCGTAAAATTATGGATGAGCGAAAAATTTTGATCGTTAACCTGTCTCGCGGATTGATTGGCGAAGACAATGCCGCCCTACTCGGTGCACTGCTGGTCACAAAAATTCAGCTTGGCGCGATGAGCCGGGCGGATATTGACCAAAAAGACCGGGTTCCGTTCTACCTTTATGTAGACGAATTCCAGAACTTTGCGACTGATTCGTTTGCTACTATTTTGTCCGAAGCTCGGAAATATGCTCTGCAGCTTACAGTTGCCAACCAGTATATTGCTCAAATGAGCTTGGGTGTGCGTGATGCAGTGTTTGGCAACGTCGGTTCTGTGCTGGCTTTTCGTATGGGCGCCGATGATGCCAGAGTCATGATGAAGTATTTCGAACCTAAGTTTGAGGAATATGATCTGGTACACATGCACAACCGTCACTTTGTGCTGAGCATGACTATAGAGGGCGAAAAAGCCCAGGCATTTTCCGCAACCAGCCTAAATCTTCCTGACCAATATGCTGACCAGACTGAAAAGATTATCCAGAATAGTCGTGAAATGTATGCCGTTAATCGTGGTCAGATTGAGTCTTTTGTGCATGATCGTTACTTATCACCGGATGAGGCTACTAGAGCGGCACAGAAGTCGGCTACCAAGCCAGCACCAAAACCGGAATCGCAAACAATGCCCAAAGAGGCCAGTATTGTGACAGGTGCTATGAAGCGAGTAGCTCACGGCCACTCCGAACCCGCCAAGCAGACTGTTGAAACAGTTGCACCTCGCCCAGTGCCACCATCTGACGAACCACAAAAATCCAAGCGTAAACGCACTAGGCGTCGCAAGAAGCATTCAGATCAGCCGGCCCAGCCTATAATAAATACAAGTAACCAACAAAACTCTCTGGACGAAGAAACAGTCATAAACTTAAGGTAGCTCACATTTCTAATATGTCGTGGTAGAGGTCTTGAACTTCGTTGATCGGTAGCTGTGCCCCCGTAAAATTATCGATTACTCCTCTTGGCGAACAAGTAATACTCAGCTTGGGATCGTCGGTTATTGAACGTTCATAGCCTTGTCCGTCGTCTGAACAGTATAATTCGATTTCTATTGGTAGGGTGAGCTCCTGGCCCCAGCGATTTAGCTTATTCTCACCGTAATCCGTGCCACTATAATCAGTAAAATAGATGGTCCAGTTATTTGGTAAATCAAAGTGATATCTAACACTGACAGGAGTAGATCCATCGTCTGGTTGACCCCGCTCTTCGAGTAGTTTTTCTAGTGCAGCATGTAACTCTAGCCATGCCTGATGCTCAGCCTGAACACCTTCAATATATGGACCAAAAAAACGATCTAACCTCTCATACATAAGTGTATTTTTATTGTTTATTAGCTAATAAGCAAGCGTGAGCACTTTTACAGTTTGTCTATCTGTTCATTGATGCGAACAAGGCTGCGGTCTTTGCCAAGGACTTCCAGGGTTTCGGCTAGGCCTGGGCTGGCTGGTGCTTGGGTGGTAGCAACGCGGATCAAGCTAAATAGTACAGCTGGTTTTTGACTGGTATCGCTAAGCAACTTGTTTAATGCATCGGTAAGAGCGTCGTGATTAAAGTCACACTCTTTTAGCACATCTCTACTCTGTTCTAGTAATTGCTTCAGTTCTTCCTTGGGCAACTTCTTGAGCTGCTTGTTCTCGGAAATAAGGGCTGGGTTAACCGGCAGATCCTTAAAGAAAAACAAAGTTAGTTCAGGTAGTTCTGCAAAATACTTGAGTCGTTCCTGAACCAACCCAAGTACTTTCTTTTTATACGCATCATCATTGTCTTTGGCTTCGGCTGGCCAGAAGTCTTTTACGCGCTCATACAGTTCATCCAAGGGCAATTGTCGGATAAAGTGGCCGTTGGTCCACCTCAAACGTTGTTCATCAAAGTGTGCACCGCTCTTCTGAACACGCTCCAGGCTGAATTTCTGGATAAGCTCGTCGGTTGTAAAAACTTCTTGTTCTGTACCGTCATTCCAACCTAGTGTGGCGATAAAGCTTCTCAGGGCCTCTGGCAGATAGCCATCACGAATGTAGTCTAGAACATCTTTGGCGTCATCTCGTTTGGACAGTTTTTTTTGCCCATCGGGACCCAATATATGTGGTACGGTTGCCATAACAGGCGGCTCTAGGTCTAATGCTTCGTACAGGTTGAGGTAGTTTGGGACGCTGGCTAAAAACTCCTGTCCACGGATGATGTGGCTGACCTTCATCTCGGCGTCGTCAATGATGTGGGAAAAGTTATAAGTTGGAAAGCCATCACTCTTGATCATAATAAAGTCGTCTATAACTTCTGGGCCTGTATGCAGTTCGCCCATGACAGCATCAGTCCAGGTATAATCCTTTGGTTCAGATTTAAAACGCAGTGGTTTACTGCCGTCCCAAGCTGGTGGTTTGTCGGGACGATGATCACGGTATAGAAATGGTCGCTTGTCTTTGGCGGCTTGATCTCTAAAGGCCTGAACTTCTTCAGGGCTATATGGGTCGGCATAGGCTCGGCCTTGGTCAACAAGTTTCTGCCCCCATTGTTTGTAACTGTCCAATCTTTCGCTTTGACGATATGGTGCGTAGGGGCCACCAATATCCGGACCCTCATCGTACATTAGCCCAAGCGTCTTCAAACTTTCTTCAAGATGCTTATCTGCGCCAGCAACTTCACGTTTTTTGTCAGTGTCTTCAAGACGCAGAATAAAGACGCCCTTGGCTTGTCTGGCTACTAGCCATCCAAATAAGGCAGTGCGAATACCTCCAACATGCAGAAAACCCGTTGGGCTGGGAGCGAAGCGTGTTCTAACTTCCTTCATCAGAGGTATTGTAACAGATTGTCTAGATTGAACTGGCGATTTTGAGTAGTTGGGTATTGGTCAGGCTGGAGCTGCCTTCTATCTGATACCAAACGCCGCCGTCTACCCAGGTGGCGTTGCCGTTATTGTCCAAGTAAATAGTACGTCCATGATCCTGAATGGTCTGGTAATCGGTGCTAGCCTTGGCAACGTAGTTTTCCACTAAAGCGCTGCTGTTCCAGTTGGATACCTTTTGGGTGATGCTAAAGTTGCGCTCGTCTGAGTTACTGTTGAAGTGAATGGTTAGTTGACCGGGAGCGTACTCTACTGGTCCGCGCATTGCAAAACCAGATGGATGATAGCCAGGCAAAGAGGCGTGGACGCCGGACCGCGCAGCCGCGACTCGGAATTCCATGTTGGGCTTGCTTTGATAGGCAAAGAAACCACCAAGTAATGCAATGGCCACAACACTGGCGGCCAGCTTGGTCCGGTGATTCTTTTTGTGTGCTACATGGTGATGAGTATTAGGCTGCTTGTGGCTGACTGCTTTGTGCAGGCTGCTCGCAAACAAATCCTCTCGCGCAGCTTCTGGCTCAGGGCTTAGTAGCGCATCATCATGATGACTAATAGCTTCGGCGGGATGAGCTTTGACTGGCAAGTGAGCGCTTTTTTGGACGTAGCTTGGCCCGTTGCTAAAATTGCCAAAACGGGAAATCAGCTTACTTTTTTGGACCTCCTGCGCCCGCTTGAGTCGATTTTCTGAAAGTTGCGGCAGGAAAAGTGAAACGGTTTCGTTGTGGGTTGTAGGCTTATCCTCTATTGCTGACTCCTGAGCAGTAATGACGGGCTTCTTTACTGATTGGCGCATCAGTGTACGGGCTTTTTGAGCCTTGTGAGCGGTTTTGTGAGCCGCCTGGTGATGAACACGACCCTTGGGTGTAGATGGCTTCTGAGCCTCCTTAGATGCTTTGTGCGTGGTTTTAGCACCTACTGCGACCCCTGTAGTTGAATCATATACCTTCCCATTAAGGGTGATGGTATTGGCGCTCACGTTTAATTTCTTCCTTGTTTCTTTTGGTTGATTAGCTTTTAATCTTTAGCGTTATCTATTAAATTTTACACCGTACACCTCATGGTGACAAGTGTTAAAATAGATCCTAGATTTGCCATGGATTTCCTTGACCCATCAAAAAAACGTATCCACAGCCGACGACTGTTAATTGGCTATGTGCTGATAGGCATAGCCATCCTACTGGTTACTCGCTTTTTGCTGCTATCGGCTTATGGATTTGGGGTCGATCGCAAGACCGGTCAGATTATTCAAAACGGATTGGTTTTCCTATCAGCCCATCCTGAATCGGCTGCGATTTATATTAATGGGACCCAAAACAGTTCCAGGACAGATACCAAACTGTCTTTGCCGGCCGGCCATTATTCAATTGAGTTAAAACGTGATAAGTACCGCAGCTGGAAACATGAATTGAGCTTAGATGGTGGTAATGTCGAGCAACTGGTCTACCCAGTTTTGTTTCCGGAAAAGCTGGTCACTAGTGATGTTCAGCTCTATGGAAGTCCTCCGGCCTTTGCTACGGCTAGCCCGGATCGACACTGGCTTTTGGTATTGCAGCCAGGTAGCTTAGTGAAGTTTGATAACTTTGACATGAACAATGTAAATCAAGCACCCACCACACTGACGGTGCCCGACGGTATCCTTACTAGTGCCACCGGCGACCAAAGCCTTAGCCTAGCGGAATGGTCAACCGACAACCGTCACGTTATGCTCAAACACACCTACAATGGGACGTATGAGTACATAATGGTTGACCGCGAAACTCCAAATTTATCGTTTAACGTCAACAAGCTAATAGGATCTACTCCAACCCAAGTAACCTTACGCGACAAAAGTGCCGACAAGCTGTATGTTTACGACACTACGGCCCAAACTCTGCAGAGCTTTGATGTGAAGTCCAAACAGATTACACCGTTGCTCACTAAAGTACTGGCCTATAAATCGCACGGCGCAGATATGATTTTGTACGCTAGCAGTGATGGCGGTACTGTTGGTAAAAATGGGGTTAGGCTATGGGACGGCAAGAACAATTATTTGATAAATAGCTACCCGGTAGCCACCAACTTCTTGCTTGATATAGCCCAATTTGGTGGTGATTGGTACATGGTAGTTGGCTTGCAGCAAGAGGGTCGAGTAACGATCTACAAAAACCCTCAGGATACTCTGAAACAGCCAAATCATGGGGTGCCTACTGCCCTGCTACTGCGCATCGACGATCCGCAATTTGTGTCTTTTTCGGATAACGCTCGCTTTATTGCTGCCCAATCGGGCTCAAAATTTGCCATCTATGATGCCGAGACTGATCGTCGTTTTTACTACCAACTTAAAAATGATGTTCCTCCGACCCAACAAGCAGTTTGGATGGACGGACATCGCTTACTATTGGTACTTAACAGTAAAACTGAGGTATTTGACTTTGACGGCACCAATCAGCAAACATTATCGCCGTCCTACCCAGGTTTTATTCCCTACTTTGACAGAGATTACACTGGTCTATATAACATCGCACCATCAGTCCAGGTAGCTGGACGTGGTGCTTTGACACGCACCGAACTAAAGGTTAAGAACTGAGCCAGCTGGTCAGGCGGCTCCAAAGGCTAGGAGCGTTACCGGGTACGATCCTTGGCTGGGTGTTACTCTTTGCGGCTGAGCTGGCCACATTGACGCCGGGATCCGGTGCAATCTGCTCACCGGTTACCACCAGACGATTTAATGATGTCCCGGGAGGATCGCAGGTAATCAGGCTAGCACTATCTGGTTTGGAGGCATCACCCAACACACCAACCTCGCTCGGTTTGACGATTTTTTTTTCGTAAATTCGGTAGGCATAGCGTTTGCCATCTTTGGTCAAATAGAAGGTATCACCCGTTTCCAAGCGGCTTAAAAGTACAAAAGCAAATTTATACTTGCCCTTGTTGAAGATATTGTTGCTGGAGTGACCAAAAACTACCACATTGCCGTGTTCGCCAGGTGCCGGGGTGGTGGCATAATGCAAAACTCCACGCTCCAAAGCCGTTTCAACTGCATTATCTTTGATGGAGGGTTCGTCGTACACAACCGGGATCTCGACATTTATCTTGGGGATAATAACCTCTGGCGGGCCACTAGCTGTTGTGGAGTTAGCATCTATTATGATGGGCGTCGAACTAACGTGTTTACTAGGGGTAATAAGCGGCGCAATGAAGCGCTCGTTGAAGAAGCTAAACAAGAGTATTAGTAGTACCACCGCCCCCATACCAAGTCCAAAAAGCAAAGATTGTGCATGATGTTTGCCTTGCAGTTTCTGACGCTTTTCGACATTGCCGAGTAATTGTCGTTTTACGTCGGCCACCGAACGTGTCCCGCTCGCCCGACGTTTGGGTTTGGGATGAGGCTCGGGTTGCTCAATGGTGCCAGTAACAACTTCACCGGGCTGGCTTGTTGGCAACAACGGGTTGTGGGGAATGTGTGCTGGCTTTGGTTGTGTGACGCTGGCTTGATTGTGGGCAGCATAAAATTCTTGCCAGACTTCATGTTTTTCTTTGTCTGGAAGACTGATGTAGTAGTTGTGCCAATCAGTTTGAACTTGGGCAAGAGGTTTGCCAGATTTGGTGAGCTCATCCATAAAGCGCTGGTGCTTGGACAAACTTTTTGGAGGTAAATGATCTACCTCTACGGCTTCTTGTTTGGCATTTGGCTCGGAGCTGTAAATCTGCTCGAGCTTACGACGAATCAGATCGGCTGCATTGTTCGGATCATCAGTGGTTTGAGATGGTGCGTTGGGGTCGTTTGGCTGCATGGTATTTGCACCTCAAGTATAGTACAATTACCGCTGTTAGCCTATTCCCCGACAGGGGTCGCAAAATGGTCAAGTTTATGGGCGAGTGGCGGAACTGGTATACGCGCACGACTCAAAATCGTGTTCCTAACGGATTGAGGGTTCGATTCCCTCCTCGCCCACCACTTTGTTCACACTTGCACTTTGGTTGAAATAATGAAGAAGGCGTGGCTCAAAGCGCTCCACAGCTAACGGCAGACCGTCTTTTACACCTTTTAAAGCCTGTTTCGTCTGAAGTCGTAGTGCCATAGCCTGATTTAGTAGACCGGAGGCACCAAGTTCTACGCGCATTCTTTTTATCGAAAGATTGCTTAATTGTTGAACAGATAATATTCCTGCCCAGCCGACAACTCTTGGAGTATATCGTTCTGTTCTCGTCCGTTTTGCAATTTGATTTCCTAAATCAGTCTGGCCATCCAAAAGCACTACATGACTGTCGTATTGATCAAGTTTTTGCCTGTTCACATGTGCTTTTGCTTGAATGCCGACAGCTTGACGGTTTTCACCAATAGCAACAAAATCGATATTAGAACGTGGATGTGCACCATGTTCAAACTGAGGAGGAGCAGGCACTATAGTTAGAGCAGCCTTTTTGGCTATTTCTAACAACACAACTGCGGCGTCGTATTCTGTGAGTGAGCCTTCAGTATCAGAACGTTGGACTGCACTGGCTTCGTTAAAATAAGCATACGATTCTTTGTCACTTGCCATTTTATTGCGTTGTACGAATTCCTTGGCAGCGAGTATTCCCAAAGAGAGCTGTGATTGATAACATACTTCTTGCCAAACAGACTCGTTATAATTGTCACCCCTGTAATACTCTAAGCTCCATGCATCAAGCAGAGCATAATTGAGACGATGAAACTGCAATCTCCAAAAAACTTCTGACCTTTCCTTCGGATCCAAATGATCGGAGTTAACAATGTTATCTAGCGTTGATCCTCTTCCCAGTGATTGCTGAATCCAGTTTTTATAGTCCACGATTCTCTCAGCCAGTTGTTGGCCTGTCCCTGCATCGTCATCATCTGCTAAGTAATCGTATAAAACACGACCAAAAAACATCCCCCAACTATCGGCGGGCTTTAATAGTTCCTCAAATTCATCGGAAACGGGATGAACAGCGCTATGTTCTCTGTCGTAATGAGCGAGAAAATCTTGATTTATCAAACCAGGAGTGGATTCCATAGTGATATTATCCCATAAACTAATGATTATAACAAGTGTTCAAGATAAGCTGGTAGTTAATGCTTCAAACGGTTTTGTAGGGTTTTGGAGAAGCCAAACGCTGGCGTGGGCGGCAGTTTTGACTCGCCAGTTTTCTTCATTGTCCAAGTCTGTGTGGGTGGTGCTGACCTGGCCATCTACTGATGCAAACAATGTGTCGAGATGTTTTACTACGATCCCCGGGGTGTGTTGGGTGGTAAATTCGTGCAGCGCATCAACTAGGCGAATCATATCCATCGAGAAGGTTATGGCTTTCGGCATTTTAGCGGCTACAAATAACTTCTGTAGTTGAGCGAGTGATACGACCAAATAACTGTCAGAACGATTTATGATAATGGGTGCTAGATTTATGGCATAATCGGCAGCATCTTTTGTTAGCATCGTTAGGCCACTATTTTTACCAAGAAATTTTTCTATAAAAATGGCAGTTTCGCTGTTGCGACCCAGGTCACCGGTAATCAAGCTGGCATCAGCCCAAGCAGCCTGCTCCAGTGCAGCCGCAAGTGCGGCTTGGCTAAAACTACCAGCAGGTGTGCTTGGCGCATACTCGGCCGTCTCAAAGTGACCGCCGACGACTTTCTGCAAAACGTCAGGCAGGAGTACTCTGGCAGTTCCAACACCAGCTGATTGGGCCTCAACAAAAGCCTCCCCCACTGCGGCAAACCCGTGTGCGTTACCACCTATAATCAGTAATTTTCCCGCTGTTCTTCGGTTCTGAGGTCTACTCCATAACAAATCCGGAAATGATGGCTTGTCTTTAGTCTGTCTGTGCCAGTAACTGCGGTCCATGTTGTTTGCTAATCAAGAGTAACGCTTATCGGACAGTGGTCGGAGCCCATTTGCTTGGGATGGATCTCGGCTTCTTTGACTTTGCTTTTCAGGGCTTCTGAAACTAGGAAATAATCTATCCTCCAGCCGACGTTTCGGGCCCGAGCATTGGCAAAATGGCTCCACCAGGTGTAGTAGCCGTTGCCTTGGTTGAACATACGAAACGTATCCGCGAAGCCAGCGGCTAACCAGGAGTCAAAACCATGCCGCTCTTCAGCGGTAAAGCCTTTCTTGCCAACGTTTGGTTTTGGGTTAGCCAGATCATCTTCTGTATGTGCCACGTTCATGTCGCCACAGTATATGACTGGCTTCTTTTTCTGTAGGTCAGCACAATAGTCGATCATGGCCTGATCCCATTGTTCTCGAAGCGGAATGCGCGTTAGGTCATCTTTGGCATTGGGAGTATATGCGGTTACCACGTAGAAATCTTCAAACTCGGCAGCTATTACCCTACCCTCATCATTACTATGACCATAGCCGTCGGCCACCAACCCACCACTTTTTACGAATTCATCGGGAATGTCATTGATAATGGTAATTGGCTTAATCTTGGTAAAAATGGCAGTACCGGAATAGCCTTTTTTAGTTCGTGAAGAGTTCCAGTACTCTTCGTAGCCAGTAATATCAATCACAGCTTGGCCTTGCTCGGCTTTGGTTTCCTGCAAACACAAAATATCCGGCTGATGTTTGGCCATAAATTCCGGGAAAGCACCCTTTTTTACCACAGCACGAATGCCGTTCACGTTCCACGAATAAATCTTCATGGGTTTAGTATAGCGTGACAAGGGTCACTCTGCTAGACTGAAGACTAATGGGAAAAGCCTACAAACGAATACTTTTGAAGCTTTCGGGAGAGCAGTTGGCTGGTAAATTTGATGGTGGAATTGATCCGGATCGAGCAACCTGGCTAGCTCACGAAATTAAACAAGCTGCTCACGACACACAAATTGTAATTATGGTGGGTGGAGGCAACTTTGTACGAGGAGCCCAAATTGCCGGCCATGGCGTGCAGCGTGTCACTGCAGATCATATGGGCATGTTAGCAACCATGATCAATGCCCTGGCTCTGACAGATATCTTCGAAGACGAAGGCATTCCGACCCGCTGTTTGAGTAACATCTTTGCCGAGCAAGTGGCTGAGCCATTCGTGCACCGTTTAGCCAACAAACATCTTGATAAAGGACGAGTGGTAATTGTTGCAGGCGGAACGGGTCGGCCATATCTAACTACCGATACCGCAGCGGTTGTATTAGCGCTCGAGCTCGACTGCGGAGCTGTCTTAAAAGCTACTAAAGTTGATGGAGTCTACAATAAAGATCCTGAAAAATATCATGACGCCACAAAATTAGAATCTGTCAGCTACCAAAAAGCAATCGAAGATGGCGCGATTCGGGTTATGGACAAAGCCGCTATGGGCCTGGCTATGGAGCAAAATATGCCGGTCATTATCTTTGACGCCACGCAAAACGGCAATATTGCCAAAGTAGCTCGCGGTGAATCAGTCGGTACTATAATTAGTTAGATTTCAATCGATTCACCTGGTTTGAGCACCATCCATTCACTACCCGCCTCTTGAGCAGCAGCTGCGAGGTTTCGGTAGTATATTTCTTCACCGACATCCGATAGTAACGAGTTGTGAATTGGAAAAACTTTCTCAGGAGCAACATCTTTTATAAACTGTGAAGCTTCGGTTACACGCAGCCAGGGTGCTGATGCGGGAGCACCGAGTACTTTGATTTTTTTGTTTGGTTTTGTGTAAGAATCTCCTGGATGATAAAAAGTATCATTCACCAAAATAGCCACATTCTCAAAGCCTTCATACAGTTCATGATCGCCTCCAAAAAACTCTGCCCGGAAGACACCGTGCATGTATGACTTGCCTACCTTGACCACTTCTATATTCAGACTGGGAGCTTCTTTTGCTACTTGAGCAACACTATAAAAAACAGCCGTCGGGTTAAGCTTCTTAATCTCGTTTAGAGTGCCGAGATTGAAATGATCTGAGTGGACGTGCGTTATTACTACGCAATCAATATTTTCAGTGGGTTTAAATGATGTAGAAAATTTTCCAGGATCTATTACAAGCAATCGACCCTCTTCTTCAATCACTACACACGCGTGTTCGTACTTAGTAATTTTCATAGATACATTTTATCATGTGGGCCAAACTCAATCTGTTACAATACGTGAGAAGCACGGAGGGGTCGCCTAGTGGCCTATGGCGCACGCTTGGAAAGCGTGTTGGGCGCAAGCCCTCGAGGGTTCGAATCCCTCTCCCTCCGCCAGGAATTTGACTTTTTTACAACCTTACAGGGATTGAACAGGCTTCCCTT
>CAZVJS010000004.1:0-29486 GCA_964627365.1 uncultured Candidatus Saccharibacteria bacterium
TAAATTGACGTTGTTGCATATTAGAAAATGTCGCTCGGAGGCTAAACTCTTTGGCAGTAAATTCAAACTCTTCCACCAACGGAGTCTTAATCTCAGATGCTGTAAGCGGTTTTTCAAACTGGAGTCTCAACATAATTATTCCTTGGTGGGGATGAAAGGACTTGAACCTTCACGCCTTGCGGCACTAGTTCCTAAAACTAGCGTGTCTACCAATTCCACCACATCCCCGTAATTGATGTATTTTACTGGTTTCGACGGTAAAAAACCAGCTGAGCATCACCGTAATTTTTCTGCTGAACAATTTCTAGACTTTGTAATTCTGGAGCAGTAAGGTTGCCTGGCCAGTCCAACACATATATTCCGCTTGGTTTGGTGTGTCTAGTAAGTTTTTGAACCAGATTGAGCTGCAAGTCATCGTATGGCGGAGCCGAAAACACCAGATCAAACTGCGAATCTGGGTTATTGTCTGACCAACCACTGGCGTTGGCACGGATAGCTTTTACCTGGTCAGAAATGCCGAGCTGCTTAAGGCTATTGACGACGGTGGTATTGGCTCCCTTGTCAATATCTATGGCTATGGCATGTTTTGCTCCTCGACTGATTGCCTCAATGCTCAGTGCGCCGCTACCTGCAAAAGCATCTAAAACTGTTAGCCCATCTATGTCGCCAAGGGCATTAAACAATCCACCACGTACTCGGTCACTCATAGGGTGAGTTCGATGGCCTTTGGGAGCTTCAATTGTTCGACCGCCCAGTTTGCCGCTAATGACTCTCACGGCTACGGCTCGATTTTGCCAGCGTCAATTAATGCGTTGTACCAAGCCAAAGTAACCGTCTGAATAATGGTCGGTATAAGGACTTGCTTAACTTCTACAATTAGCTTTGTAGTCCAACCCCGCTTGTAATAACGATGATACATATCTAATGAGGCTATTTCTTTGGCTCGATTTCTAAAAACTTGTGCCAGTCCAGCTTCTTGCATAGCGGTGATATCGGCTTGGTTAGGTTGGATTTGGGTAAAAGAAAGGGGGGCGATTAGTGAGGCAATACCTATTTCGAATAAACCATGAGTTGTGAGTAAGCCTTTTGGGCCCCACATTTTAAAATTGTTCTTCATTCGCTCCCGGGCTGTTTCGCCAGGCAAAAGCAACTTGTCCTTAATGGTTGTGCGTGTTTCAACACCTTCGCCCCGCAGTTCTGTGAGTTTTTCTTCGTAGGGGTAATGGTGCGCTGGAGTAAGACCATCGACCAGTGCGTGGGCTAACCAAGCGGCCTCGAATGCCGTGCGTTCCTTGTTGCCGTCTTTGAGTTGTTTTACGAGTAATTTGTAGTGCTCACCGATGGCCTCCACAAGTTGCGAATCCTTGATGTCAAATGGGTCAAAAAAGTGCCACGGCTCGTCCTTGGCTGGGCTTTTGCGTTTTATGGCATCTGGACCATTTTTACCTTCGAAATGAAGGATTTCAGCACTATCAGGAAAGATGGCGTTGTCTTCCAGTAATTTCTCGAGATGCTTCCGAGCCACTCGATCAATCTTTTGGTGGGCGCCCATAACCCGCCCAGACATTGTTGTAAGTGTGGAACCAGAATACATATAGCTAGTTTAAATTCGTAACCGCACGCAGTTTTTTAACAGTATCAGCAAGGTGTCTATATTTTAGCAGATTTTCACCTTTATCGATGAAATCCTGGGCACTTTGACGGGCTGCAGCGATAAGTTTAGTGTCTGTTAGCTTGGCTACCCGTAAGTCTAGTTGGCCATGTTGCATGGTGCCGTAAATAGCCCCTGGACCACGAATTTCTAGGTCGAGTTCCGCCAAGGCAAAACCATCAGAAGAACTTTCGAGAGCTCGGAGCCGTCGGCTTGGTGCTTTCGAACTATTGAGCATTAGGTAAGCATAGCCCTGGTGGGTACTGCGCCCGACTCTGCCACGCAATTGGTGAATTTGCGCCAAGCCGAAGCGCTCAGCGTCCTCGATGAGCATGACCGTTGCATTAGGCACATCCACGCCAACTTCTATAACAGTTGTGGCAACCAAAATATCCAGCTTGTGTGCAATATAGTCGTCCATCATCTGGTTTTTGTCTGGTGCTTTCATTTGACCATGCAGCAGTCCGACCCGACGATGCTTGAACGGGCCCTCGGAAAGTTCTTTGTAAACTTGTTCGGCCGATCGGCTCCCGGGTACAAGGTTAGATTCATGAATAAGTGGTGCAACCACGAACACTTGGCGACCTTTGTCTATTTCTACGTCAATCTCCTCATACAACTGCTTCCTTGAATTTGGCGAGCAAATCTTGGTAATAATAGGGAGCCGCTCACTCGGCTTGGCGTCAATAATTGAAATATCTAACTCACCGTAGAGCGTCAAGGCCAGACTCCGCGGGATAGGCGTGGCAGTCATGTTAAGAACGTGCAGAGCATGGCCAGCCTTGGCTTGAAGCTTTTTACGCTGATCCACGCCAAAACGATGCTGTTCATCAATAACCACCAAGCCGAGTTTATGTATGTCTACTTTTTCTTGAATCAGAGCATGCGTGCCAATAATAAGACGGATATCGCCAGTTGCAATACGCTGGTGCGCCAAAGTCTTTTCGGCTGGCTTGAGACTGCCAACCAATAGACCTACTTGTGATTCATATCCTGACGGTTCGAGCAGTTTATATATGGTCTCGGCGTGTTGCCGTGCCAAAAGCTCAGTAGGCGCCATAAATGCCACCTGGAAGCCTTGCTCCAAGGCCATCAGCGCCACCATTGTGGCAACCACGGTCTTCCCTGAGCCTACATCACCCTCAAGTAGCCGATTCATAGGACTAGTCTTTTGCAAATCTTGATACATTTGCCAAATCACAATTCGCTGGGCGTCGGTCAGCTTAAATGGTAAATGCTTTACAAACTCTCGAGCCAAACTTTCTTTAAACGGAATACTGAGTGCTTTTTCTTGCAGAAGTTCATATTTGTTTAGAAGTGCAGCCAGGGCCAGGTGGAATACTTCTTCAAAACCGAGCCGTCTACGAGCCTCCTGCAGCTGTTCGCGGCTGGCTGGAAAGTGAATCTCCTTCAGTGCTTCGCTGTAAGACACCAGTTTATGTTGTTTTATAAGCCAGTCTGGCAAGGTTTCAGGCATTTTATCAATAACTGGCACCACTTCGCGCAATGTCCGTCTGATTTGCATGGATTTGAGGCCTTTTATTTCTTTATAAATAGGCACAATCCTGGCTGTGTTGACAGGAAAATCGCTGGCTAGCTCCATTGAGGGATTCATAATTGCCAAACGTTGCCGGCTCAGCTCAAATTGGCCAGAGATGAAGTAATCTGCACCAGGTTTAATTGCGGCAGCTCGATACGGTTGATTGAACCAAACCAGTCGCACGCTGCTGGTTTCATCTGATGCAACCGCTTCGGTAATATGCAAACCTCGCCGAACATAGCGCCCTCGCACCTGTTTGATGGTTGCCTTAATGGTCACCACCCCGGGCTTGATTTTGACAATCGGTTGGATAACCGAATAATCGTCGTAGCGACGGGGGTAATAATTGATAATATTATCGATGGTATGCAAACCCAGACTGGCATACTTTTTTACCAGACTATCACCCACACCCTTCACCTCAACCAAGGGGCTTTCAACGGTCATACAAACTAGTATAAGGTAGGCTTATTTCTTTTTGCGAACTAAGAAGAAGATACTCGGGCCAAAATAGGTTAGGGCCAACGAAGGTTGTAAGAGCTTTTCGACAGACAGCATCACGGAGTGGGGCACAAACTTTTTGATAGTTGTGGATCTTAAGTTTGAAACAGATAAAACTTTCTCGACTTTAAAACCTGTATCTCGAAGCTGGTTTATGACAGTCCGGGGATGATGATTTACGAACGGTATTTCTTCGTCACTTTGGTGTTCAGGTGAGCGAATATCAACTGGCTGTGCTGGGATACCCTTGCCCTTCAAGGCATATTTCACCCTGTTGCGTCCATGGGCGTTGTTGGCGAGCTCTAGGATGAAAACCCCGTCTTTTGCTAAAACTCTGTTAATTTCCTTAAATTCGGGCGTCGGATCAGGTAAATGATGCATAACTCGCACCATCGTCAGCAAGTCAACCGAACCATCTTTGAACTTAAGATCATCGGCCTGAAGCAGTTTTCTATCAATTTCTGGGTGATCTTTTAGGAAGTCTTTGGCAATATCAAGCTGTTGCTGGCTTGGCTCGGCTAGAGTAACTTTGTCGGCAAACTGTTCCAAGAACACACATAAGCGACCGTATCCACCCCCCACATCAACCGCATGTCCAAAATGTTTTTTCTTTAGCAATCTACCAATTGCTATTTCCTCTGCTGCATTCTCATATTCTCGCCCCTCCCAATACTTCAAGTAGTTGTGGTTTGGGTCATTGTACTGGTCTGCTTTACGATGTTTTGTGGCCATTATTTTTTCCTTATTACTCTGGTATTCTGTAACGTTTTGCCGCGACGTAGTCTCAATTGCCCGTCAATAAAGTCTGAGTCTTCAAATGCATCTTTCGTAATTTGCTGGTCGTTTATGTAGATTCCACCACTTGCTATCAACTTCCGGGCTTCCGACTTTGAGCTCGCAAGCCCTGTACTAACTAGAGTATCAACAATATTATCGTTTATGCCAGAGTGCACGGATTGCGTACCTCCAGTTGCCGTAATCGTCGCTGAGACTTGTGTAATTTTGCTGCTGAGACTTTCTGCGTTTGCTTTTGCTTCTTTAGCTGCTTCTTTTCCATGAACAAGCTTAGTTACTTCGTAGGCCAGTGTTTTCTGTGCATGTCGCTCAGCCCGGTTCTTCTCGAACTCTGTCATAACCTTAGCAACTTCATCTTTGTTTAGTTCTGTGAATACTTTTAGGTAATCCCCAACTCCAGCGTCATCAATATTAATCCAAAACTGATAGAAGTCATTGGGTGAAGTCTTAGCAGGGTCCAGCCACACGGCTCCTTCTTCGCTTTTGCCAAACTTTTTGCCGGTCCCCTTATTAATAATGAGCGGCATAGTAAGGGCGTGGACTTCTTTGCCTTCAACACGACGAACTAGCTCGACACCAGACAAACTATTGCCCCACTGGTCACTACCGGCTAATTGCAGCTCAACACCGTATTTTTGGTATAGGTGAAGAAAATCGTAGCCTTGTAATAGTGTGTAACTGAATTCTGTATAGCTAATCCCGGCTCCACCTTCGCCCATTCGCGTAGCGATGTAATCACGCTGAACAAGAGGAGTCATACTAAAGTGTTTACCAACGTCACGCATAAATTCCAGGACATTCATGTTCTTGAACCACTCTAGGTTGTTGACCATATGAACTTTATCGCCAACCAGTGATTCAATCTGTTCTTTGACTTTGCGAACATTCTTGGCAATAGTCTCTTCGTCTTGCAACACACGTTCGTTGTCTTTGCCGCCCGGGTCACCAATCAGGCTTGTGGCACCACCAGCTAGCAATATGCCTTTATGACCATGACGTAAAAACACTTTATCCATCATTACTGCCGCCAAGTTGCCAACTGTCAAAGAATCAGAAGAAGCGTCGTAGCCGTGATAAAAAATCCACTTTTCATCGTCAAGTTTCTTTAGGTCGCTAAACGTCGTCTGATTGACGAAGCCACGCCAGTTAAGTTCTTCGGATAAGGTCATGATAAGAGTATAACGCAGCCTTTGCCTGAGGCGTATACTTTAAGCGTTTTCTAAGCTTGTCGGCTCAAAATTTTTGCTATAATACACTCAGTCTTTATGGAGTTACCAAAACAACTATGAATGCCTTTAACAAGAAGGCTTCCGGTGGGCCTCGTAAGCGTGTCGGTAAAAACGACTATGTTACCAAAAGCGGCAAAGTAGTAAAACGACGTCCTTCGTTTACTGAGCGCTGGGTAAATAGCCGTGATTCCAAACAACAACGCAAAGCCACGCGCCAGGCCACCTTGCCAAAGGACCGAATCAAGCGCTTCATTGCCCATTTTGAGCCCAAGCGCATGTATCATTACTGGTTTAGTCGTGAGGGTGGAATCATGGCCCTCAAAATCCTTGGTATTAGTATTGCCGCTGGATTTATTATTTTGATAGGGGTGTTCGCCTACTTCCGAAAAGACTTGCCAAACCTAAAGGATATCTCTGGAGCTAACATTGGCGGAAGCATTAGTTATTATGATAAAACTGGCCAGACACTCCTCTGGGAAGATTACGACGCTGTCAAACGCATCCCCGTAAAGGATGAGGCAATCTCCGATTATCTAAAGATGGCCACAGTGGCAACCGAAGATAAAGACTTCTATAAACATGGTGGTTTTGATGTACGGGGTATTATGCGTGCCGGTCTTAACGATGCCTTCGGAAAGGGTGGTACACAAGGTGGCTCGACCATCACTCAACAGCTGGTAAAACTTACCCAGAACTGGACCGAACAGCGTACGGTTACCCGAAAAGTTAAAGAGTTAATTCTGGCCGTAGAACTTGAGCGTAGCTACTCCAAGAAAGACATTTTGACTGGCTATCTAAACGCCGCTCCCTATGGCAACATAGAGTACGGTGCCCAGGCAGCCGCCAACGATTATTTCCACAAGGACGCCAAAGATTTAACACTGGCTGAGTCGGCATTTTTGGCGGCCATGCCTAAATCGCCTTCGTATTATTCACCTTATGGTGCCTTGTATAAACAAGATCCGACCACTAGCAGCAAAGACCTAATTGACCGCCAGCACTATATCCTTGATCTAATGGTTCAACAGGGCATGATCAAAAAAGAAGATGCTGAGGCTGCCAAAAAAGTCGATGTACTTGCCACTATTCAACCGCAAGCCAGTAAATATGCTGGCATCAAAGCTCCGTATTTTGTGTTAGCGGCCAAACGAGAAGTTGAGCAGCGTTGTTCCACGACGGTAAAGTGTGGCGGTTGGAAGGTCATAACGAGTCTTGACCTAGCCCTACAGCAGAAAGCCGAAAGCCTTGTGGCAACCAACCTCACCGCTATTCGTCGTTATGGGGCTGACGAAGAAGCCGTGGTTATGGAGGATGCCCCCACAGGCCAAATTGTGGCTCTGGTGGGTGGTACAGACTTTAGTAATCCAGATTATGGCCAGAACAACTTTGCGGCCGGAATTTTATTGCCACCGGGCTCTAGTTTTAAGCCCTACGACTACACGACATTTATTGAGAATAATACTAACGTAGGCGCTGGCTCAGTTTTGTACGATTCTGAGGGCCCATTGCCCGGATATCCATGTACCAACAAAAATCTACCCAAGAATGGCGGAAACTGTCTCAAGGACTATGACTTCTTACAACCTGGACCACTAACATTGCGATACGCCTTGGGTGGTTCAAGAAATATCCCTGCTGTTAAGGCCATGTTGTCTGCTACACCCAACGATACCAGCGATGGGCACGTAAATTCTGTTAACAAAGTTCTGAGCACCGCTACCGCCATGATGGATAATCCAAGTGTCAGCGGCAACACTTACAACTGCTATGGCGACGAGGCTCTTACCAAGACAACTCAGTGTTATGGTGCTTCGGCTATCGGTGATGGCGCCTATCTTCATCTTGATGACCATGTGAATGGGCTGGCAACACTGGCTCGTGGCGGCAAGGCTATACCCCGAACCTATTTGCTCAAGATTACTGATGCTGCCAATAAGAATGTTTATCAGTATCAGCAACCAAAAGGTAAGCAAGTCATAAAAGAAGATACTGCCTACATCATGAACGATATGGCTAGTGATCCCCGAGCTAGTTATTTGCCTGGCAGCTGTACCGATACCAGCTGTACTCCACTCAGAGGTGGTGGTTACAAGTTCCACCGCTTTAATGGTTGGCATTTTGCCATTAAGACCGGTACCACCAACGATGGCTATGATGGTCTTATGACCAGCTGGTCGCCCAAATATTCAGTAGTTACATGGGTTGGAAACCACACCCGACACGTTAGTTTGACTACCAGTATGGAGGTCATGACCGAACCCTTGACTCGTGGCATGATGGAAGAAGCCCACAAGAGTTTGACTGCACAAAGCTGGACCAAACCATCTGGTGTTCAAAGCCTGCCGGCATACATTGTGCGAAATCACATTCACTATGGTGACCAAGAACCAAGTCCTACCAACGACCTATTCCCTTCTTGGTACAAAGCAAAGTCTACCGCTAACAGCAACCAAACAATTGATAAAGTATCGAACAAAATTGCCACAAGTTGTACTCCAGACGCCGCCAAACAAAACCTTGGTAATAGCAATGTTTCGAACTGGAACGTTGACATCTTTGTTGGGGGCAGCGCCAGTAGCGGAGGCACAACTGCCGGTGGAAGTGACGATATACACAACTGTAGCGACGCTAAACCAACCGTCACGGTTACCCCAGCTTCAGGTTCATGCAGTGTTGGAACAGCTTGTAGCTTTACCATCACAGCCTCCAGTGGAACCTATCAGTTATCCGACACCGCTAGAACCCAGTTCCAGGGCGCCCTGAGTCTAAGCGCCAATGGCCAGGCCGTCGGAATCGCCAGCATTCCGTTCGACGCCGGCAGTGTCTATAGTACGACCATCAGTTATACGCCAACATCGCCGGGTGATGTCAGTATTGCCGTTAGTCTGACAGATAGCGTGCTTTATGGTGCATCCGATACCACAACTGTGTCCGTTGGAGGTGGCTCTAGCCCTTTAACCCTCAGCGGAACAAGAAGCGGCAACAAGGTTAGTTTCACTTGGTCAGGAGGTTCTGGTTCGGTGACAGTTTACCGCTCAAGCACGAATGGCTCAGTGTGTAATGACAATGGCAATAATTGCAATAATACGAGTGCTGTTAACGGGTTTACACAAGGTTACTACGCCAAAGATAGCAACGGACTGACTTCCAACACAATTAGTATCTAATCTTTTTCTAGAAACTGGTTTAGTGCCGAGCGCACGTCTCCCACGCCGTATAAACCGACTGGTTTTTTGCCTGTCTTAATAACTGGTCCAATTGCTCCGTCAAAGCCAAGTTTTTTAGCTTCGGCCACCCGTTTTTCTACGTATGGTACATGGCGAACTTCACCACTCAAGCCAACTTCACCAAAGACCACCGCGTTTTTCTTGAGTTGTAATCCTTTAGCAGCAGAGGCAATCGCCATACACACTGCCAAGTCAGCGGCAGGCTCCTGAATTCGAATACCACCAACAATATTCAAGTAAATATCTTGGTCAGCTAGTTTGAGTTTGGTTCGCCGCTCAAGCATAGCCACTAAAAGATTTAGTCGATTTAAATCTAAGCCACTGGCAGTGCGTTTGGGGTAGCCATAGCTGGTGGGGTTCACTAGTGCTTGAACTTCTACCAAGAGTGGTCTGGTGCCTTCCATTGTAGCCAATACCACCGAGCCATCACTGACCTGGCGCTCTGCTAGTAATGCAGCTGAGGGATTTGCTACGGGCTCCAGCCCGGCGTCGGTCATTTCAAAAATGCCCGTTTCGTTGGTAGATCCATAGCGGTTTTTGACACCTCTCAGTAGCTTGAACCCACCATATCGCTCACCTTCTAGTTGCAAAACCACATCTACCACATGTTCTAACACCTTAGGGCCGGCAATGGAGCCTTCTTTGGTCACATGGCCAACCAACACCAAAGCTGTGTTCGAAAGCTTGGCGGCAGAGGTTAATAACTGTGTGCTGTTGGTAATCTGGCTAACTGTACCAGGACTGGAACCAATTGCAGCTGATGTAACGGTTTGGATTGAGTCTACAACCACTAAATCGTATATACCCTCTGCAACTGTTGCAGCGATATCGTCAGCGCTGTTGCTGGTAGATAATTTAAGCTTTGGAGTTCCGGCACCGAGCCTCTGCGCTCTTAGGCCAATTTGATGGGCCGATTCTTCCCCGCTGACATATAGGACATTGTGCTTTTTGGCGACTTTGTCAGCCAGTTGTAATAATAGTGTGCTTTTGCCAATGCCGGGTTGGCCAGCTATAAGGGTGACGCTGCCAGTTACAAAACCACCACCCAGCACCATGTCGACTTCTGGCATATCGCTGGCCAGGCGCACGGCTTTGTCTTGTTTAACCAACTTAGCAACAGGCTCAGCCGACAAAGCCGTGCCGCCCGCTGCCACGCTCTTGGCGTCTGTCGCTACCTGCTCCTGAAGTGTGTTCCACTCACCACAGACGTGGCAGCGGCCTGACCATGTCGCGCTGACAGCTCCGCAGTTACTACAAACAAACCTGGGACTCACCTTCTTCACCATAAACATAGTTTAACAGACAGGCTGTATATTTTTTGAGGCACCTCCACAGCCAAGATGTGATATATCAATCACATCTTGAGCGAGGACAGTGCAGAGAAAAATATACAGCCTGGAAGGTTACTGAACTGTGGATGGAACTGATCGGCTATCAATAGATTGGAATAATTGCCTCTGCTCTAGCGCAATTGCGTTTCGTTGATCCAAGATATCGTTGTAGCGAGTCACCAAAGCCTTTGTTGCATTAACCAACGTGTTATAAGTCTGAACTTGGTTATTGTAGCCATTTACTCCGGCATTGTACTGGCCGTACTGCTTAGCAGCCAGTAGCTGATCTAGTTGCGTACGTTCATCGGCTATATCTTTATTCTGTTGAGTCAGACTAGCTTGATTCTGATCAATTTGTTTCTTAAGGCTGGCTAGTTGTGCATCAAAGGCATCAACCTGAGTTTTACGGCCAGTAAAAACAGACTCGTACTGATCAGAATAGGCTACGATCTTCTGACGGTCATTAAAATAGCGTTTGTAGTAGTTTTCTAATGCCGGGGGTAAATCATGAACTTCAGTTCCAAGAATTGAGTGCAGCTCGTTGGTTGTATCAGCTCCATCCTTTTGATAAGCATCAATTGTGTCACGAATACGTTGATCGGTAACCTGGGCATAAGCTTCTTGTATCCATTGATCAACCTGTTTTTTATCAGAAGTGCTCAATCTATCATAGGCCGCATGCAACATCTCATGAGCCGCCGTAACTTGCTCAATCCCAGCTAAACGTGCGTCAGTCACATCATACAAATGGATCCCGCGTTGTGGCGGAATATAGCAACCAAGAACAATCGTTTGTTCCCCCACGCTGCCACACTTGCCGGAAAAAGTTGTACTGCTCTCCAGTGCCGGATGATTTACATAAAAAATCTTACGGGCTGAAGCGTTCATTGTAGTATCGCTAGCTAGCTGAACAATATTAGCGGGCGCTGAGTAATTACGAAGCCGCAAGTAGTCGTAAATATTCTCGCGTTTTAGCCAACCAACTAGAACCAAGCCAACTATCGCCCAAAGAATGATAAGCCCTGTTACTCTTTTTCGATGTAAAGACATAAGCCAATTATATCAAGCGACTATTCACGAACAGAACTGTAAATAAGACCCGCGTCCCTGGTGGCCACTTTAACGATGTCACCTTTGCCATACTCACTGTCGAGCATCGCCAGTGCAACATGATCTTCTATAGTGTCCTGTAGCAGTCGTCTGAGTGGTCGAACACCGTTATGCGAATCATAGCCTTCTTCAAGTAAGTGCTGTTTGGCAGCTTGCGTAACTTCCAGGCCTAGTCCATGTTTCAACAATCGTCCACGTAATTCATCAATCTGAAGATCCAGAATCTTCAGAGCATCTTTTTGCGTCAATGCTCGGAAGACTATTGTCTTATCAATACGATTCAAAAGTTCTGGGCGCATCAATTTTTTGAGATCATCTTGAACTTTGCTCTTGTTGCTGGCATGTAAGGCATCGAGGTCTTTGATGTCGCCCAAATTGGTAGCGTGGAATCCAAGGCTGGCTTCTTTTTGCAGCTTTTGAGCACCAATGTTACTGGTCATAATGACCACCGTATTTGTAAAATCAATCTTCCGGCCTTTGGCATCTGTTAATACACCGTCTTCGAGAATTTGAAGCAGCATATTGAACACTTCGGGGTGAGCTTTCTCGATTTCGTCAAACAACACAAGACTGTAAGGCTGGCGACGGATTTTGTCTGTTAGCTGTCCGCCATCATCGTAGCCTACGTAACCGGCCGGCGCACCAACCAAACGAGCCACCGTGTGATGTTCGCCAAATTCACTCATGTCAATCTTTACAAGCGCATCTGCACTACCAAAGAATTCACGGGCTAAAACACGAGCTAGTTCTGTCTTACCGACGCCGGTTGGACCCAAAAAGATAAATGAGCCAATCGGACGGTTACCGCTACTTATACCCATACGATTTCGGCGAATCGCTTTAGAAACGGCTGTGACAGCTTCTTCTTGGCCGATGACATACTTACCAAGTGTTTTCTCGAGGTTTTTTAGGTACTTAGCTTCAGAACGAATGACTTTAGTTACAGGAACGCCAGTCATGCGGGCCACAACGTCTGCTACATCTTCACTGGTCATCACCAATTTGTTCATGGTCTTGCCAGAGGCTTCAAGCTTCTTGAGCTCTTCTTGAATCTGAGAAGCGCGCTGTTTGTACTGAGCAGCCTTGGCATAATCTTCGGCGTCGCTGGCTTCATCCTTACGGGTGTTAACTAGCTTTAGCTCTTTTTGAAGCTTGCGAACTTCTGGCGGCGTTTTGCCCTTATCAACCCTCAAATGGGCAGCAGTTTCATCAAGCAAGTCAATGGCTTTATCCGGCATAAAACGGTCATTTACATAGCGTTTGGCCAGCGTAACCGTGTCTTCTAGGACTTCGTCACTTACTTTTACACCATGGAAAGCCTCATAGTGCTTTCGCAGACCCTTCAGGATCGCCAAAGTCTCTGGAACCGTTGTTTCAGGCACCTGAATTGGCTGGAAACGGCGCTCCAGGGCAGCATCTTTTTCGATGTGTTTGGTGTACTCAACGGTTGTGGTAGCGCCAATCATTCGAATCTTGCCACGGGCTAGTGCCGGCTTCAATATATTGCCAGCGTCCATAGCACCTTCAGCAGCCCCTGCGCCAACAATCAAATGCAACTCATCTATAAAAACAATAGTCTTTCGGTCGTTTTCGAGCTCGCTCATTACTTTTTTGAGTCGTTCTTCGAATTCACCGCGGTACTTGGTACCCGCAATCATACCAGCCAGATCTAACATCACGATTCGTTTGTCCAAAAGCCCATCAGGAACGTCTTCAGAAATAATTCGCTGCGCTAAGCCTTCAACAATGGCTGTTTTACCCACGCCAGGCTCGCCAATTAGAACGGGATTGTTCTTGGTGCGACGATTCAAAATAGTAATAACACGGCGAATCTGTGGTTCGCGGCCTACAACTGGATCAAGCTTGCCTGCGCGAGCTTCAGCAGTTAGATCTGTTCCGAAGAAATCCACTGCGGTTTTACGCTGTTTTTTGGTACGACGCGCGTTTGCGCCAGTACCACTGCTGTCCTCATATTGTTGACGATTTAAGAACTGCTCCAGCTCATTAATAAGTGGATCAACGTCGATGTTCATATTTTTGAGTAGTTCAGTGGCACGAGCGTTCTTTTGCGTCAAAATACTGTAGAGAATGTGCTCTGTACCGCAGTACTCTTGGTTAAAGTCTTGTGCCACGTCATAGGCCATTTTGAGAGTCAGCTTAGCTGTTTCACTAAGACCCTTGGCGCCCATATTGATAACCAGTGTCTTTGGTGTAAGGTTCAAGGCTAAACGGGCTCGATCAAGCGTTACACCTACACCCTCGAGGATCTTGGCGCCCATGCTAGTGTCCTGTGCCAAAACACCTAGTAATAAGTGCTCTGTGCCAATGTATGCACTGCCAAAACCTCGGGCAATTGCATCTGCGTGGCGTAGGCTGGCTTGGGCATTATCGGTTAGATGATTAACAAACTCTTGAAAATCTGGAGATTCTGGCATCATGGCTTTAGTGTAACCCACCTTTCCTTAGTTTCTGTGAGATATGTATCACACTTCTATGATAGCACTTAGCACTCTCACGTCAAGAGTGCTAAATAAGTCTAAAGTAGCCCTGTTACCCACCTATAACTTGTAATGGAAGATCTGGGCAGTAATGGAGGCGTTTCGTACCTAGTTACAATTGGATTGTCATTAACGTGTGTGGTTGTTTCTACCCTGTTCCTAATACAATTCTCTCTTTGGCCCGTGCAAAACGTCGCAATTTCCAAAATATCTAGCACACGTTCTTCAGCTTCTCTTGCTTGCATTCCGGCTTCGTCGCCCTATAGATCAGACAGTTTGCCGCTATAGGTCACCCCGTTGCCCGATCGATCCAAGCCATATACCGCTAGCTCAGAATTAAGCTGTGATTGAGCAAATGCTACTTTTCCAACAGCTTCCACCACTCCAAGACATTCCCTGCATTCTGGTGGTATTTCTGCAGTACTTCTAGGCATCTAGGTTACTTTTTGAACTGTTTGATTCCTCGGGAAATTCCATAGCCCAGCGCTACACCCGCCACCGCAGCCGCTACACCAAACTTGGTGTAGAATCTCATAGTTTCTTTTGAATCAACACCACTCTCTTCCCAAGCTTCTCTCGCTCTAAGCCTTTCTTGCTTTTCTTGATCTAACACGGATTGTTGAGTCACCCTATTACGCGCAAATAAATTTCCAAGTATTTGGCCATGTTCTGACACCCAGGACTTCGGTTCAAAAATCTGTTCGACGGTTTGACCAATGCTATCAAGAGGACGTACTGGTAGCAACACTTCGTCGGTGTTATCAAGGGCTTCTACAGTACTCTGGACCATTACTTTTCCTCTACACCGTGCTCTTCGATGGCTTCTAGGAGTGAGCTTTCCAGCTGTTCCTTTTTCTTGAGCTTCGGTGCAGCTTTAACTTCCTTAACCTCTGGTTCGGCAGGCTTTTCGGCGGCTGAAGCAATATCTATGTCGTAGCCAGTCAATTTACTGGCCAAACGCACATTCTGACCGCTTTTACCAATGGCAATACTCAGCTGATCTTCAGGCACGACCACTCTGGCCTTCTTTTCTTTTTCGTCTATCGTAACTTTGCTTACTTGTGTTGGGCTCAGTGCATTGGTGATGAAGGCTTCAGTCTTGTCATCCCAGACAACAATATCAATCTTTTCTTGTTCGCCAATTTCACTTACAACAGCGTTAACACGTGTTCCGTGACCACCCACAAACGTACCAACCGGATCAACGCCGGGAACAGTACTGTTAACGGCAATTTTGCTGCGTACACCAGCTTCGCGGGCTATCCCTTTTATCTCAACGGCGCCATTTTCCATTTCAGGCACTTCGGCCTTAAATAGCCACTCAACAAATTCTTTGCTACCCCGGCTGACCACCAACTGTGGGCCACGAAAACCTCGTTCAACATCTTTCAAGAAGACTTTGATGCGCTGACCTGGGTAGTAACGCTCGTTTTGGATCTGTTCACTCTTGGGCATAATTCCTTGAGCCTTGCCCAAATCGACCCGAACAATGTTGCCTTCAACTCGAGCCACTATACCGTTAATGACTGTACCTATCTTATCCTCGTACTCGGCCATGATGATTTCGCGCTCTGCCTCACGCAGTCGTTGCAAAATAACCTGCTTAGCTGTCTGAGCGGCTACACGACCAAAATCTTCAACTTTTTCATGGATTTCAACGGTCTCACCAGCTTTAGCATTTTTACGAATAACCTGTGCATCGCCAACGCTAATTTCATAATTCGGATCTTCAACCTTGTCGACAATTTCCTTCGTGATATACGCATCAACATTACCATTATTCAGGTTCATGGTTACCCGAACTTCTTGCTCACGGTCACCATAGTCACGACGATAAGCGGCAGCCAAGGCTTGTTCTACAATTTCCTGAACCGTTTCTTCTGGTAAGTTTTTTTCTTCGGCGATAGCCCGAACAGCTACAGCCAGTCCTTTCATATCAAGTTCCATATTTTCTCCTTTGCTTTAGTCTTTCAATGAAAAAATCCGACCTGCCGGCCGGATAACTGATATAAGTATAGCAAAGATTAGGTAATCATCAAGCTTTGACAATCCGCTAAATTGTGTAATGATACTTCATATGTTTGGAGTACCGAGTCGAGCCATCTACGAAGCTGCGAAGTTTGGCATGCGGCACACTGACTTCCGCAATATTGATATCGATCCACGTGGAACAGAGAATATTCCACGAACTGGGGCGTTAGTCCTTTCCATCGCACCACATTTTAACGAGCTGGATGTGCCTGGTTTTGGACTTTCAATCCGGCGCCCTATTAACTATGTTGCCAAGCACACACTCGATGTAGGTAAAAAAGGCTGGGTGTATGAACAGTGCGGAGCAATGTACATAGTACGTCCAAAAGACAGAGATAGTGATGTAGAAACCAGGAAGGACACAACAGAGTATCCGAAAGGCCTCAATTCACTAAATGAAGCCAAAAGACGCTTGGGGCGTGGTTGGGCAGTGGGTATTTTTCCTGAAGGCATGACCGAAGGACACGATGGTAGGCTTGGTGAATTTTCGACCGGCATGAGTGATTTGGTGGTTGAAACTGGAGCACAACTGGTCTGTGCCGGAATAGGCTACGATACATACAATCCAGACCAAGAGATTACTCGTATGTGTATTGAGGTTGGTTCACCCATAGACGTCGCTGCAATCTTCGAAGCTGCAACTAATCGTCGAGAACAACGGCGAGCCATTACAGAAGCTGCCTATGAACAAACACAAGTTTTATTCGATACAGCTCGCCAACGCGCCACTCCATAAATCTGTTAAACTAATCAGCAATGAGTAAAGAAGCCAAGCGGCTGTTTGAGCAATTCCAGCCGGAACATTATGAATTGCTGCTAGAACCAGATGCTCACAGTCTGAGTTTTTCTGGTCGTGTAATTATTCATGGCAAGAAAACCGGACGGCCATCAAAGCGTATTACCTTTCACCAAAAGGGCCTAAAAATAACTAGTGCCCAAATCATAAAGCACGATAAAAAGGGCGAGCAAGAGATTACTGTCGCTCGTATTAATAATCAAAATTCTATGTATGAAGTGCGGCTTCATGCAAATGAACTGCTATTTCCGGGTGAATACACAATCAAACTTGAATTTAGTGGCAAAATCACACCAGCACTGGCCGGCATCTATCCAGCGCGCTACAAATACAAAGGCAAAGACCAGATAATTTTGGTCACTCAGTTCGAAAGTCATCACGCCCGCGAGGCCTTTCCGTGTATTGACGAACCTGAGGCCAAGGCCACTTTTGATCTGAGTGTTACTGCACCCAAAGAAGACGTTGTACTTTCTAACACCCCTGAAGCTTCTGCACACAACAGAGGCAAGTTCAGCACCCACACATTTGAGCCAACGCCTAAAATGTCGGCTTATTTACTGGCATTTGTAATGGGCAATCTGCACTACACCGAGGCGATATCTAAGTCTGGAGTAACCGTTCGTAGCTGGGCAAGCGTTGCCCAGCCAAAAGAAACCTTGGAGTACGCCACCAAAGAAGGAGCTGATGTACTAGACTTTTTTGCGGACTATTTTGCTACACCATATCCTTTGAAAAAACTTGATCAGGTTGCCCTACCTGACTTTGAAGCTGGAGCTATGGAAAACTGGGGTCTAATAACCTACCGCGAGGTGGTCCTTTTGACCGATCCAGTAAATCGTTCCATTTCAAGTGAACAATTCGCAACACAAGTAATTGCGCATGAATTATCTCACCAGTGGTTTGGTAATTTAGTCACCATGAAGTGGTGGGATGATTTGTGGCTCAATGAAAGTTTTGCTGGTCTTATGGAACATGTGGCTCCCGCTGCCCTGCACCCCGAATGGCAACAATGGGAATCCTACGCAATTCAAGATATTCCACTTATTACCTCTCGTGATAGCTACAAAGATATTCAGCCAGTCAGCATCGAGGTGTCCGATCCAGACCTAATTTCAACAATATTTGATCCTGCCATAGTCTACGCCAAAGGCGCACGGCTACTTAAGATGATGATTGAGTACATTGGTGAAGAGACCTTTTTAAAAGGGCTTAAACTGTACTTCGAAACGCATGCTTATGGCAGTACGGTACGCAACGATTTGTGGCAAGCGCTTTCGGAAGCTAGCGGCAAAGATATTGACGCACTAATGACCCCGTGGTTGATCCAGTCTGGACTGCCTGTGGTGCACGTTAAGCAAACTGGCAAAACTATAAACGTCCATCAGGAACGTTTTATGCTCGACAATCCACCAGACGAAACACTTTGGCCCATTCCTTTGCTTGCAGATAGTCCCGTCAAGCCAGACCTATTTGCAGACCAGACAGCAGAAGTTCAGCTTTCGAATGATAAGTTTGCAGTAATTAATCACAATGGCAGCGGCATGTACATAACCCACTACCAAACGCCTGAGCACAGGCAGTACATTGCAAAACTATTGTCCAAGCAATCACTTCCAACTGAGGCGCGAGTAAACATATTCAACGATATTTACATGCTAACGCGGCATGGCGATGCCTCCCTAACTGACGGTCTCGATATGGTGCTTGCTTGCATTACCGAGTCACGAGACAGCGTGTGGGGAGTTATGCTCCGAACAGTTGGAGCTGCCAGCCAACTAACTGAGGGCAACAAAACAACCGAGGAACAGATCAAGAAACTCAGAATTTCATTGATGAATGCTACCTACAACAAACTTGGCTGGGATGATCAGGAAAAAGATGATTCTAACGACAAACAACTCCGACACACTGCCATTGCCTCGATGATTGCTGGTGAAGAGCCTGGAACCATCAAAGAAGCGCTAAAGCGCTACAAGGCAGCTAAAGGCAATCTGCAAGTTATCCAGGCCGAGATTCGTAACACTATCTTGGCGGCAGTCGTACGTCACGGAGACAAAAGTGTCATCAAACGGCTAATCGATAACTATGACTCTTCGAGCATGGACATACAGTCAGACATCACCAGTGCCCTAGCCAGTACAAAAAATTTAGCCACAGCCACCAGGGTCCTCGGCCAAGCTCTTGGGCCAAAAGGTTTTGTGCGCAGCCAGGATGTAATGCGCTGGTTAGCCCTGTTTTTGCGCAATCATCATGTTCGTGAGGCGGCCTGGGACTTTATGGTCAACAACTGGGATTGGTTAGAAGAAACACTCAAAGACACTAAATCCTTCGACTATCTACCGGTGTACGCCTCGGGAGTTATTGCCAGTCCCGACTGGGCCAAGAAATACCGTGATCTGTTCGAACCCATGCTGTCAAACAAACTCTTAGAGCGAAATATCAAGATTGGTTTAGCTGACATCGATGCTCGACTGGCTTGGCGCAAGCGAGATGAAGCTGCAGTTATAAAGTGGCTCGCTGACTTTACAAAAGATCAGGCAAAAAGTTCGTGACTTCGTACCCTGACCCACTAACTTCAACAGCAGCCAAGCCGTAATCACCCGGCCAACGATGCGCCTGAACCCAAAATTCAGCTGCAAAACTCATCTGCTGCAATTTCTTTGGGGTTATGTAATCTAAACCACTTCCGTGGAAAGATTTTTGGCGGTATTTTACTTCAACTAAGTAAACTTTTCCGTCTTTTTTGGCAACAATATCTATCTCACACCACCGCGTCCGCCAATTTTGTTCCAAAACCTCAAAACCTTTTTCTTCGAGGTAGCTGGCAGCTGCCGTTTCGGCTACCCTCCCGTGTGCAAAGTTTGTCATACCAAATAAGCTTGAACCGGTTTGTACGAACGGCGATGGATTCGGCTCGGCCCATAATTTTTCAGCATAATGCGATGAAGTTCTGTGCCATAACCCACATGTTTATCAAACGCATATTCAGGGTAGATCAGAGCTAGCCTCTTCATGTGTTCATCCCGCTTAACTTTAGCGTAAATACTGGCTGCACTAACGATTGAGTGAGTCTTGTCAGCTCCAATTACTGTCGAAACATTGGTAAATTCATCTGGGCAATAATTTATGTGCCCATCCATGATAATTTCTGCATTATTCTCGGCTCCAAGTCCAAGAAGCGCGCGAGCCACCCCGATTTGCATGGCTTTAGTTAGTCCAAGCCCATCTATTTCTTCAGATTGCACCCAACCCTCACCCAGCACACAAGCATCTTCAATTTCTGGCAGCAAGCTTTGCCTTTTAGTCGCACCTAAGAGTTTTGAGTCATTTAAACCAGAGGGCAAGGGTTTTTGGGCATAGGCAGCCACGACCAATAGCGGTCCAGCCCACGAACCTCTGCCCACCTCGTCAATACCAATGACTACTTTCATGCTAGATATAATAACAGAGTTGTCTACTCTGAGGTTTTTTCTTCGGCTTTTTCGCCCGTTTCGTGAGCTGCTAGGGCTGCTTCAGCCTTAGCTTCGAGCTTAGCGTCTTCTTCGGCCTTCTTTTCGGCATCCTGTTCTGCTTGCTTAGCTACTTCTTCTTTGAGCTTTTCTTCTTCAGCTTCAGCTTCGGCGTCGTGAACAGTGTTAACAGCTTCTTTGTCAAAATCTACACCAGTTAGGCGGGCAGATTTACCAGTACGCTGTCGCATGTAGGTCAGATAGTTGCGGCGAACTTTGCTTCTCTTGGTAACTTCAACCTTCAAGACAAGTGGTGAGTGAAGCATGTACATTTTTTCTACCCCTACACCACTGGCAATACGACGAACGGTAATAGACGAGGTGTGGCTTTTCTTACGGGAGACTCTAATAACAAGACCTTCGAAAATCTGAACACGTTCTTTGCTACCCTCACGAATTTTCTGGTGCACGCGAACAGTATCACCAGGTCGTACATCAACGACTTGCTTCTTTTGATACTTCGCCTCAATTTGCTCTATAACAGATGGCATAACCAAAGGATTCTACACTATTTTTAGTCCTAAAACAAGCCTCCACACTCTGTTGTACGAATAAAACTATCGATCTTCGGGAAATAACGTACAATAAAGTTATGAATTATGGCGAGGAGTCCCTTAAAAAACACAAAGAGCTCAAGGGAAAACTAGAGATCAAGCTAAAGGACCAGCTTGATACTAAGGACAAGCTGAGCACCTACTACACTCCTGGTGTTGCAGCTGTTTCCAGCCATATCGCCGAGCATCCCGATGAAGCACGCGATTACACCTGGCTCGGAAACAGCGTAGCTGTAATTAGTGATGGCTCAGCGGTGCTTGGGCTTGGCAATATTGGACCACTTGGGGCATTACCCGTAATGGAGGGCAAGGCAATGCTTTTCAAACACTTCGCAGATATCGATGCGGTGCCAATTGTACTTGATGTGCATAGCGCGGATGAAATTGTCAACGCAGTTACAGCCATTGCACCCAGCTTTGGCGGAATAAATTTGGAAGATATTGCTGCACCTCTCTGTTTCGAAGTAGAAGAACGTGTTAAAGCGGCGCTGAACATACCAGTTATGCATGATGATCAGCATGGCACAGCTGTAGTTGTCTTGGCTGGGCTTATTAATGCTATGAAGGTGGTTGGCAAAGAACTCAAAGATGCCAAAATTGTTGTAGTGGGAGCCGGTGCAGCCGGAACTGCTGTCATAAAACTCCTCCATCTCTATGCTAAGCCACGGATGTTTGCAGTAGATAGCAAAGGAGTGATTAGTAAAAACCGCTCAGATTTAAATGATGAAAAGAAAAAGCTGCTGGAATATACAAATCTGTCAGGTATTGATGGCTCTTTGGAAGATATTATCCAAGGCGCAGATATATTCATTGGGGTTTCGCAACCTGGTCTACTCACACCCGCGTTGATTAAAACTATGGCTAATGACCCTGTGGTATTTGCCATGGCCAATCCTGAACCAGAGATTATGCCTGATGAAGCCAAGAAAGCCGGCGTAGCTGTGATGGCCACCGGCCGCAGCGATTTTCCTAACCAAGTAAACAATGCCCTGGCCTTTCCTGGCATTTTCCGTGGAGCACTGGATAACCGCGTTAGAAAAATAACTGACAAGCATAAAATTGCCGCTGCAGAAGTTATTGCCGGATTAGTTGAGAATCCAACCGCGGATGAAATTATCCCGAGCGTTCTCGACCCTCGCCTGGTCCCATCTATTGCAAAAGTAATACTATAAGGTGATTGTGGGAAATTTAAACGAACTTCTACCCGATATCGGAGAACAACTAACACTAGTAGACCATCTAGTTGAAGATGACGATGTTGTGCTCGATGGAAGTAACGCTGAGTATGGCTTTAGGGCGGGAGACCTTGAAATAGAGGTGTTTGACGAAGATCGTCTCAGACCACATACCTATGTCACGATTTACCCATTAGATGGCAGAGATCAGCCCACTGAAATTGATGTTATTGATTTGAACTTCAAATCTCCATCCATGAGAGTTATTGTGCAATCTGGACTAGTTTTAAGAGCACTGGGAATATCTTAGCCCAGAACTCTGAATACTTCTTCAAGTGTTGTTTGGCCAGCGATAGCTTTCAAGATTCCATCTTGAAGCATTGTAGTCATACCACCTTGGACTGCTGCTTTCTCAATATCTTGAGTTGAAAGACGTAGATCAGTTTGTAGTAAATGTCGAATGTTTTCGGTCATTAAGAACTGTTCACGGACTGCTACCTGCCCCTTGTAGCCATAGGGATTTTCGGCAGATTTACCTGGCTTATACAGCTGAATGGTATTAATGTCTGGCTTATCAACCCCAGGGGGTAACGAATCAATGATGGTCTTTAGGGTCGCGCGAGTAGCTTCATCGGGTTGATATGGCTGTTTGATGGTATCATCAAGCCGCCGTATCAAACGCTGCGCCATTATCAAACGTATGGCCGACAAAAACAATGGGTTTTCATTTATTACATCAATCAGACGCGCTAGTGCAGCCGCAGCCGAGCCAGCGTGAAAGGTTGATAGCACCAGATGTCCTGTCAGTGCAGCCTGCAAGGAAGTTTTGGCGGTGTCGCCATCACGAATCTCTCCCACCATCACAATGTCAGGGTCAAGCCGCAGCACGGCCCGCAGTTTTTCAGCAAAATTGGTTTCTTGGCTGTTTTGGCTTGTAACAGAAATCTGAGTGATACCCTCGAACTGATATTCCACCGGATCTTCAATGGTAATAATTTTGCGTTCTTCGCTGTTAAGAGAATTCAAAATTGAGTAAAGCGTGGTTGTCTTGCCTGACCCGGTTGGCCCAACCGCCAAAACAAGGCCAGTTGGTTTTTTGATAATGTCGTCAACTACTGCGCGCTCCTTGGCTGACAACCCCAGTCTGTCAAGCGTATACATTTCCTGGCGCATATTAAAGAGCCGCATCACCACATCAATGCCATTGATAGCAGGCACCGTTTCAACACGTAAGTTAATATCTACATCTTCATTGTCTGCCATTCGAACATGCTGAGCAATATGACCTTGCTGTGCATCGGGAGCGGCAGTCGATACATTGGCGGCACTGGCTATGGCAGAAATAAGAATACGATATTTGTCTGGTGCTAGGTGAGCTACCGGGTGCAACACACCGTCTATTCGAAAGCGAATCCGTATCATGTCTTTTTGATTCTCCAGATGAATGTCGGAAGCAGCCAGTTTATGAGCTTGCTGAACTAGGTAGGCCAGCATATCGTCAGCTCGAACTTGAGCAAGCGTCGTCGATACTTGTTCAACTAATTCCTGTGTACCTGCTGTGGTTAGCTCGATGTCTTGATAAATTACCTGTTTTGGTGGATTGTACAGTCGCATATAGTCACGAAAACCAGTATCCGAAATAAGGTTATAGCTAATCCGCTGGTCTTGATATTGCTGACGTAAGTTAGTCATCGTCTGCTGTGAGGTTGTAGTTGTAATGCCAAAATTGATGTTATGCTCATCTGCTTGCAAAGGCACAATTCTAAGGCGGCTCATTTCTTCAAATGACATAACTTCTTTAAAGAGTGGTTTTGAAGCCATCGCGGATGTATCAACATAGTTCATGTTGAGAATTCGGGCACGTCTGGCAGTAGAAAGCTCCTCGTCCAACCGGGCATCTTGACTCATACCACTAGTATATAGAATCATAAGCAATTTAGGCTAGTGAGGTTTTACGTGTTTAGGGTTTTATACATTCGTCTGAGGCGTCTCCGCAACGCACATGAGGACCTAGCAGAGGAGGAATGTATAAAACCCTTAGGTGATAAACTGAGAAAGCATGAAATCGCTGATTTTGATTGTTCACAATATTCGGAGCAGCCACAATGTTGGGTCGATTTTGCGCACTGCTGACGGGCTTGGTGTAGAACGAGTATTTCTGACTGGCTATACTCCGTATCCACACAGTCAAAAAGACACCAGACTACCTCATATTTCCAGGAAAGTTGACGCCCAAATTCATAAAACTGCTTTAGGGGCGGAGAAGAGTGTTTCTTGGGAACACCAAACTGATATTAAAACCGTTATTGCCAAGCTTCGCCAAGATAAATATCAGATTGTTGCGCTTGAGCAAACAGCTGAATCAACTTCTATGGTTAAATTTAAACCCCAGCAAAAGTTGGCATTAATTGTGGGCCGCGAAGTCGAAGGACTCGAAGACGAGGTTATAGAAATGTGCGATCTTGCCGTTGAGATAACTATGTCCGGTCAAAAAGAATCATTCAATGTAGCAATCGCAGCAGCTATCTTCTTAAGCTATTGCCAGTACAGCTAAAAACATGTAAAGTATAACCATTATGGTCGCGCATACTCGGCCGTCAAGACACACAAAAAAAAGACACGGCAAACACCAAAAACACACCAAGGATTTCGTCAAAGTATATTGGCCGTATTTGCCATTTGTAATGGTGGTACTGATCGGCATGGTGTTTAGTACAGCCTGGCAAGCACATGCCAAGAGTGGGGTGTTGGCGTATTCGACCGAGATGAGCATCGGCGGTTTATTGCAAGCCACAAATCAACAACGTAATGCCAACGGTGTGGCTTCGCTCAATCTCAACAGCAAACTAAACTCCGCTGCCCAAGCCAAGGCCAATGATATGGTCGCTAGGAACTACTGGTCACATAACACCCCGGACGGAGATCCACCGTGGGTATTTATAAATGCTACTGGCTATAGCTACACTAAGGCTGGCGAGAACTTAGCCTATGGTTTTGCCACCAGTAGCGATACGATAACTGGATGGATGAATAGCCCGCCACATCGTGAAAACCTACTTGATACTGCCTTTAAAGATGTTGGTTTTGGCTTTGCTAATAGTGCCAATTTCAATAATGCCGGCCCACAAACGGTGGTTGTAGCTGAGTATGCCACACCAACGGTAGTGGCCCCAGCTCCGGCACCTTCTACTGCACAAACCACCCAACCACAGACTAAGGCCGCCCAACAAAGCACACCTGCTCCTACACCCGCACCAACCTCGGCACCATCTGCTACGTCAACTCCAACACAACCTACAGAAAGCAAAAAACCAACAACTCAACCGGTTACTACCAATAACACGCCAACTAAACAAAACGAACCTGCCGCTGCAAGTGTTTCAAGGCTAGGTGTGCTCACTAACGGTTCAATGCCATGGCTTTCATCATTCGCAGCTATAACCGCTATTGCCGGTATTAGTGTCTTTGCTATTCGACATTTAATAGGTATTCGTCGTTGGATTGTTCATAGCGAACGCTATGTACTGCACCATATGGTTTTTGACATAACCATTGTCAGCTTAGTTGGTTTATGTCTAGTCGTATCGCAGTCCGCGGGCGTTATACGTTAATGTAGCTTGATATTTGGCTTTCCAACCAATGTTTCTAGTTCCTCAAGAGCCTCTTGGCTGCTGGAAATACCAAGCGGCAGCTTGATTGCCTGTTTCTGTTCATCAGCACCAAGTACCAGTACAACTTCTGTATCGCCCTGATGTTGATCGATAGTTTGTTTAAGCATAGTTAGTACCTTTTGATCTTCACTGCTGGGCAATCGAATATAAAGTCGTTGGCTAATCATGTCTGTATTATGAGGGATTGCCACAATTGTTTGGGCTGTCACGCTAGCCAGTTGTGTAGCCTCTTCATCTTGTATTTGGCTAATCTCCTCGAAGGTGACTTCTCTGGCCTCGTTAACCATTAGTTTAGGCTCATTACCATCAGTACCATCCCGACCCCTTGTTGAAACCTGGCCTTTTACAATCACTACACGATCACGCTCCCAGATGCCGTTAGTTGCATCGTACGTCTTTGGAAAGAGTACGAGTTCGATCTCTGAATTCATGTCAGCCAGTTTAATAAAGGCCATCTTTTGACCATTCTTGGTGGTAATTTCTCGTACTTCGCTGATTGCCCCGCCAACTGTTATTGAATGGCCAGCTTGCTGAGCAGTAATTGAATCAATGCCATTAGTTTTGAGTCGTAGATACGCCTCATAAGCTTGAAGGGGATGTTGGGATAGATAGATACCGAGTAAGTCTCGTTCCCACTGCAGCTGCTCTCTTTGTGAATGTGGTACTCCGTCAGTATCAATAACAAGCCTGGGGGCAAGTGCATTAGTATCATCCAGCGAAGCACCAAACAGATCAGTTTGACCTCCCTCACGCTCCTTTTGTAACCTTTGTCCATAAGCCATCAACACATCAATATTATGTAAAAGCTGGCTTCTGTCAGCAAAATTATCAAAAGCACCAGATTTTATGAGGCTCTCAATGGTTTTTCGATTAACAACTCTGGAATTAACTTTGGACAAGAAATCCTCCAAACTTTTGAAACGACCTTCTTGACGGGCTCGCAAAATTTCTTCCACAGCACCAGTGCCAACATTTTTTATAGCCGCCATGCCGAAGCGAATTTGGCGACTTTTTGGTACAACTGCAAATTCCACAAAAGATTCATTAACATCTGGCGGCAAAACTTGGATACCTATGTGTTTACATTCATTAATTTCAATTGCCAGTCGATCAATGTTATCAAAGTCGCTGGTCATTAAGGCCGCCATAAAGGCCTCAGGGTAATGCGCTTTTAGGTAGGCGGTCCAATAAGATATCTGAGCGTAACAAGTGGCGTGGGCGCGGTTAAATGAATAGTCGGCAAAGGGTTGAATTTGAGACCAAAGCTTATGGGCATTAGAGGCCGTTAAACCTTGTTTTATACATCCTTCAATAAAACGTGGCTCCTCGGCTTGCATAATATCGCGCTTCTTTTTTCCTATGGCCTTACGGATTAAATCGGCTTCGCCTGGGGTGTAGCCTGCAACCAGCTGCAGCAACTTAATAATCTGCTCCTGATAGACCATGACCCCATATGTGTCACTTAGAATTGGCTCCAATGATTTGTGGAGATATTGGATAGAAGCTGGATTGTTCTTGCCTTCGATAAAACGAGGGATTTCCGACATCGGTCCTGGTCGATATAGAGCGCCCATTGCAATAATATCCTCAAACAAGGTAGGTCTTAGTTGCTTTAGGTACCGTTTCATACCAGAAGACTCAAGCTGGAACACGCCAGTAGTATCAGCTCTTTGTAATAGTTCGAAGGTTTTTGTGTCATCAATCGGAATAGTGCTAAGCTCGATATCCTTACCAAAAACTTTTTTTACAATTCTAAGTGCATTTTTAATAACGGTAAGGTTCGATAGCCCTAGGAAGTCTATCTTCAAAAGGCCGAGATCTTCTATGGGACCCATGGAGTACTGAGTGGCAACCACGCCCTTTTGAGCCATTTCAAGTGGCACATAGTGAACAATCTCATCGGGCGCAATAACCACACCTGCGGCATGAACTCCGTGCGAACGGATAGTTCCTTCAAGCTGAATTGCCAAGTCAAACACACGCTTGGCGGTTGGATTTGATCGGTATTCGCGCTTAAGCTCAGAATTTTCTTTAATTGATTTTTCGAGAAGGATATGTCGACCCTGTACAGGTGGTGGAATCATTTTCGCTAGTCGATCGGCTTCGGCATAAGGGACTTGTAAAACGCGTGATACGTCACGTACCGCGTTGCGTGCCGCCATTCTACCAAATGTGACAATATTGGCTACACGATCTTTTCCATACTTGTCGATGCAATATTGGATCACTTCATCTCGTCGGGTATCTTGAATATCAATATCAATATCGGGCATGCTGATACGTGAAGGATTAAGAAAACGCTCAAACATCAGATTATATGACAGTGGTTCAATTTCTGTTATGCGGATGGCATATGCCACAATCGACCCTGCCGCTGAACCACGCCCAGGACCAAATATAATGCCACGGTCTTTACCCCAGTTTATAAAATCTTGAACGATGAGAAAGTAACCATTAAACCCCATGGAATTCATAGTAGCTAGTTCATAAGTAGCTCTCTCAATGACTTCTTTAGTCAGCTTCTTTTTGGCTGTGTCTATATCCAGTTTTGCTGCTTTATCCTCGCCGACGCCACCGTAGCGCCAGGCCAGTCCCTGATATACCAGCTTCTCCAGATAAGATCGTTCAGTTTCACCGCGTGGCACAGTAAATTTGGGAATCAAAATTTGGCCCAGTTCTAGCGTAACTTCACACCGATCGGCAATTGCTCGTGAGTTTTGGATTACTTCTGGGTGTTCTTTGCCCCACCGTTTAATAATCTCTTTTGGATTAGTCACGTGTAGTTCAAAATCCTTCAGAGTCATTCTTTTTTCGTCACTCAAGAACGACCCGGTTTGTACACATAACAATATTTCGTGAGCTTCTTGGTCTTCGTGCCTGAGGTAATGCGCGTCACAAGTAACGACACACGGGATATCTAGTTCTTTACCCAGCTGAAAGATTTGCTCATTGACCTTAACCTGCTCATCCCAGACTTTCGGGTGGCTAGAATGACCATGGTCCTGAACTTCTAGATAGTATCGGTCGCCCAAAACTTTTTTGTACCACATCGCAACCTGCTTGGCTTGGGCATATTGGTCTTGTTTAAGGGCATCTCCTATTTCTCCGCCAATACAGCCAGACAAAACAATCAGCCCATCATTGTATGTTTCAAGCATTTCATGATCTACTCTAGGACGGTAATAAAACCCTTCGAGGTTGGCTATGGTGCTCAAGCGCATTAAGTTTTGGTAGCCTACATTATTCATGGCTAGTAGTGTTAAGTGAAACGGTGTTTTGTCTTTGGAAGGATCCTTATCTGTATGAGACCTCGGAGCTACGTAGGTTTCCATGCCAATAATTGGCTTAATATTTTCGCTAGTAGCAGTTTTATAAAATTCAATCGCACCTGACAAAGTACCATGATCGGTAATCGCCACCGCCTCCATGCCCATATTCTTGACGCCATCAATAAGTGCTGGGATCTTGGTTAGACCGTCTAACAAACTGTATTGGGTGTGGTTATGTAAGTGAACATAGTCACTCGGAACAAGTGTTTTTTTCTTCGGCATGCGCGGGCCCTCACTAGTGCTTATATTGTAGTAAACATTGTCTATGCTTCAAAAGATTGAATGTTTATTACAACAGCCTAATGGTCTTTGCTTTCAATGCTATGGCGAACACTATTTACTACTGGACCAATTAGGGGAACCTCATTGAAGAATGATAAAAACCAAAGCAAGAGTGCTACGACAATGGTTGCTCCCAGCACACCACCGAGTCCGGCTAGGAGTCCTTTCACGAAACTCATCTTATAAGTCTGGCCTTTATCAATATAACCAGACTCGTAGATGTTGGCGACCATACGGCCTATCTGTTCGTAGTCTTT
>CAZVJS010000005.1:0-28703 GCA_964627365.1 uncultured Candidatus Saccharibacteria bacterium
TAATTGATTTCTTGGCCATTAGTTGTTCTCCTTCTCGAATGGCATGCCAAATTTAGTAAGTAAAGCTTTGGAGTCCTCAGGTGACCGGGATTTGATCACAAAAACTGTCTGTAAACCATGTAAGTAAGTGGTTTCCTCAAAGGTAAGTTCCGGAAAGACCGATTGATCAACCAGACCGAAGCTAAAGTTACCACTTGTATCAAAAGCCGTGTTTTTAACACCGTGAAAGTCACGCAGACGTGGCATTACAATGTTGATAAGACGATCCATGAATTCATACATTTGCTTGTCGCGCAGAGTAACTTTGAGTCCAATTTTGTTACCCTCACGCAGTTTGAATGAGGCGATCGACATGCGAGCAGTGGTTTGAATTGGTTGCTGACCTGTGATTTTCCGAAGTGTGTTGGTGGCAACTTCCATAGCTTTTTTGTCATCTTTAGCTTTGCCAAGGCCAACGTTTACTACAATCTTCTCAAGCACTGGCACTTCATGGATATTCTTTAGGCTCAGCTCTTTCTGAAGTTCTTTGATGTACTGCTCTTTGTAAAGCGTCTTCAGTCGAGTCGTAACTGATGTAGATTTAGTCGCGGTAGCCATTACTTGATCTCCTTGTCGGTGCGTTTAAACACCCGTGTCTTGGTGCCTTCTTTGGTAACCTTGTAACCAATTCGGCTTGGCTTCTTGGAAGTTGGTTCCAGGATCCCAACCTTAGATACCCAGATAGGCTTAGTAAGCTCGATAATGCCACCTTGAGGGTAGGCTGGACTGGGTTTAACATGTTTCTTTGCGATGTTAATACCCTCAACGGTTACTTTGTTCTCGTACGGGTGAACAGCTGTAATTTTGCCTGTTTTGCCCTTGTACTTGCCAGCACGCACCACCACAATATCGCCTTTCTTTAAGCGAATCTTGGTCAACATTCGGCTTGAGTTTTTAAGTCGACCAGCCATTATAGGACCTCCGGTGCGAGTGAAATTATTTTAGCGTAGCCTTGGTCGCGCAGTTCACGGGGAACTGGGCCAAAGATACGTGTAGCCCTTGGCTGCTTTTCTTCATCAATGATCACGCACGCATTGTCGTCAAAACGTATGGTTGAGCCATCTTTTCGCTTGATTGGCTGCCTAGTGCGCACAATAACAGCCTTGACAACCGTTTTCTTCTTGACGTTACCGCTCGGGCTAGCCTGCTTTACAGTTGCCACAATCACGTCACCGACTCGAGCATAACGGCGGCGAGTACCACCAAGCACACGGATGCACAAAATTTCTTTGGCACCGCTGTTATCTGTAACTAGTAATCGTGATTCTTGCTGGATCATTACTGTTTTTCCTCTGGTGCTTCTTCTGGGGTTTCCTTTTTGGACTTTTCTTTAACCTCTTTAGCTGCAGCTTCAGTCTTTTTAGGCTTGGCAGCTTTAACCGTTGGTGGTTCCTTAGGTGCCGGATCTTCCATCTGAGTGACCGCTTCAACTGATTGATCTTCGCGAATGGCTGGACGTTCAATAATACGGTCCAAAACGTAACGTTTGCGAGCGCTCAGCGGACGTCCTTCAACAATCGCCACTTTGTCACCAGTGTGGGCTTCGTTCTTTTCATCGTGTGCCATAAAACGCTCAGTTACAGTAAATTGTTTTTTATACAGAGCGTGTGTTCTACGAGTCTGCACAGAAACAATGATAGTTTTGTCTGGTTTGTCAGAGGCAACAGTGCCAATCAGTGTACGAGCCATTATGCGGTCTCCTTGGTCAATTCTTCACTTAATACAGTCAACATTCGGGCCAGATCCTTACGCTTAGCACGAAGTAAGCGCACGTTTTGGGCTTCGCCCATGTGCATACGACGGCGTAATTCAGTAATTTCATCACGAAGTTCAGTACTCTTGGTGGTTAGTTCTGTGGTAGAAAATTTACGGATTTCGGCGATTTTCATACTACACCTCCTCCTTGACCAAAAACTTGGTTTTGATCGGCAGCTTGTGGCCAGCCAATCGCATGGCTTCTCGAGCAACTTCCGGTGTGACACCCTGCATCTCAAACAGAATTGTGCCAGGGCGAACCTTAGCTACAAAAAACTCTGGGTTGCCTTTGCCGCTACCCATCTTGACGTCTTGGGGTTTGCGGCTCACAGGTGTGTGGGGAAAAATACGAATCCAAATCTTGCCACCACGTTTGATGTAACGAGTCATGGCCTGACGAGCAGCCTCAATTTGTCGAGATGTAATCCGGTCTGAACCCTGGGATTGCAAAGCGAAATCACCAAATGCAATTTCATTGCCAACAGTAGCTGGTCCTCTGATCTTGCCCTTACGTACCTTGCGGTACTTGGTTCGCTTCGGCATTAACATGCTAGGCTACCTCTCCTTTGTAGATCCAAACTTTCACACCAATAACACCGGCTGCGGTTTGCGCATGAACCTGAGCGTAATCAACATCAGCACGAAGAGTGTGCAGTGGCACACTGCCAGCTACTTCCTTCTCTCTTCGTGACATTTCTGCCCCGTTCAATCGTCCAGCTACTTCAATACGAATACCCTTAGCACCAGAACGCATAGTTGCGGCAGAACTAGATTTAATGGCTCGGCGGAAAGAAATACGACGCTGCAACTGGTGGGCAATGTTTTCTGCAACCAATTTAGCGTGTAGTTCGGGCTTCTTAACTTCCTCAATGTTGACTCGAGTCTGAACTCCGTAGATCTTTTCTATGGCAACTTTCAGCTCTTGGGCACCAGTGCCGCCACGGCCAATAACCACACCAGCCTTAGCGGTGTTAATAGTTACCGTCACGAGGTTCGGTGAACGCTCAATGTCTACTTTATTGATTGCTGCACGGCTTCCCAGTTTGTCCTGGATGTGCTTGCGGACTGCTAGGTCTTGGCTTAAATATTTAGCATATTCGCGCTTGTTAGCGAACCATTTGCTACGCCAGTCCTTATTGACCTGGAGACGCATACTAATTGGATTTACTTTTTGGCCCATTACTTGGTCTCCTTGGCTTCTTTATTCTCTTTAGCTTTTTCGGCAGTTGGTTTCTTGGGCGCACGTTTTTCGCCATCTACAACTACTTTAATGTGTGATGTGCCACGCTGAAATGGTAGAGCACGGCCACGAGCAGCTGGACGATAACGCTTTAGACGAACACCGGCAGTTACAGTTATTTCAACAATTCTTAGGGTGTCTGGCTTGAATTTATGGTTGTGATCAGCATTAGCCCGAGCACTTTCGATGGCTTTCTTTACTGGCAAAGCAGCGGCACGTGGCGTATGGTCAAGGATCACAAGAGCATCAGCCACGGTGCGACCACGCACCAGACCGGCTACCACACTTACCTTGCGTGGGTTCATTCTTACTCCTTTAGCTAATGCTTGAACTGCCATAATCTATCCTATTTTCCCTTCGCTAACTTGCCACCATGGCTGCGGAATTTACGAGTTGGCGAAAATTCACCAAGTTTGTGGCCAACCATATTTTCGGTAATAAATACTGGCACGTGAACTTTGCCATTGTGCACAGCAATAGTGCGGCCAACAAATTCTGGCGAAATGGTGCTGGCTCGCGCCCATGTCTTAATAATAGTGCGGTCTTCACTACCTAGAGCATTTACCTTCTTGGCAAGCTTAGGGTCTACAAAAGGTCCTTTTTTCAGTGATCGACTCATGCTTCTACACCTCTCTTGGCTGTGCCATCGTCGTTAAATAACAAAACACCTGCCTCATCTTGCATCACATGAAATACTTCTTGTCGTTCCTGGCTTGTTGTGCGGAATTCAAAATCGTGCACAGAGTGAAATCCCATCCCTCGAATTGCTCGCATCTTTAGCACGCTGATTGGCAAAACCGGGTCCAAAGCGATTTCAGTCCATATGCTCGCAAGCGCTTCTCTGGTTAAAAACGTCCTCGTATCAGTTTCATGTACTTCTGTATTCATCTCTTATCTCCTCTTTGCCTGATGTCGTGTGCGGACAATAAATTTATTACTGGTCTTGCGGCTACGGGTCTTAAAACCGAGGGTCTTCTGGCCCCATGGAGTACGTGGGTCTTTACCCATACCATGACGGCCACCATCACCACCACCATGCGGGTGATCAACAGCGTTCATAACAACTCCGCGAACCGTTGGGCGAATACCCTTGCGGCGTGAGCGACCTGCTTTACCGACTTTGATGTTCTGGTGCTGCTCGTTACCAACGTTTCCAAGACTAGCCATACACTCTACCAAAATCATGCGAACTTCGCCACTTGGCAGACGAACCTGGGCATATTTGTCTTCTTTGGCAACCAGCTGCGCACTCGTGCCGGCGCCTCGGGCGATTTGCGCGCCCTTACCAGGAGTAAGTTCTACGCCATAGATAACACTACCTACAGGAATACTCTTTAGTGGTAAGCGGTTACCGGTAGTAATCGAAACTTCTTCGCCGCTCTCTATCTTTTGACCAACTTTCATTCCTTTGGCAGCAATAATGTAGTGGTACGTGCCCTTGTCATCTTTGATACGTGCAATGCGTGCACTGCGATTTGGGTCGTATTCGATCTGTTCAATCTTGGCACTTGTACCAGATTCGAGCTGAAAATTTACCAATCGGTAAAATTGTTTTGCGCCGCCGCCTTTGTGGCGAACCGTAATACGGCCTTGGTTGTTGCGACCATTGCCGCGTCTTTTGGCAACCAACAGAGATCGTAAAGGCTTTTTAGTCGTAATTTCACTCATATCCTGAGTGGTCATGCCACGACGGCCGGGAGTAGTTGGCTTGTAGGTCTTGATTGCCATTACCTGTCTCCTCTTGTAGATGTTCGCTTAGGTGCTCGGCCAAGTAAACCACGTTTTGGCTTTACTTCATTGGTAGACTGCTTTTCTGCTTTCTTCTCAGCCTTTTCTTGAGCCTTCTGCATTGTTTTAGTCAGCTTCTCTTCTTTCTCTTCAGCTTCTTCAACGGCGTCAAAAATAGGCAAGCTTTGGCCTTCTTTAAGTGTTACGAAGGCTTTCTTGATATCAGAACGATTACCGCGAACAAATTTACCACGACGATTCACAAAGGTTCGCTTGGCTTTACCATTGACAGTTGTCATGGTTACGCCAGTTACTTCCACTTCAAACTGCTTGGCAACTGCGTCAGCCACGCTCAGTTTGTTGGCGTTCTTGGGTACTACAAATACGTAGGTTGTGCCTTTGTCTTGGCTCATTCCGTAAGCTTTCTCGCTCATACGAGGCTTCAAAACAACGAGTTTACTCATTACTTCTCATCTCCTACGGCTGCTTTTGCCGGTTTGGTAGCTCCGAGCCAGGTATGAACCGCGCTAAGTCCTGCGCTGGTGAGCACCACTTGGTCAGCATTCAAGATATCAAAAACATTCAGATAGACAGCTTGGGTTGTGCGCACGTTAGGCAAATTCTTTACCGCTCGGTCGATGGTTTGATCTTTGTGATCAACCGCCAAAACAACGTTTCCGGTAGCACCGACTTTGTTCAAAAGTGCCTGGGCCGCTTGGGTTTTGCCTTCTTTAGCTTCAAAAGATTCAATCACAATGATTTTGTTGCTGTCTGCGGCTAGAGACAGTGCTTGGCGTAGTGCTTGGCGCTTGGCCTGTGTGCTCAGCCGGTGGCCGTAGTTTTCTTGGCCAGTTGGACCAAAGGTAATGCCACCACCGCGCCAAATTGGGCTACGTATCGAGCCTACTCGAGCGTTTCCAGTACCTTTCTGTTGCCATGGCTTGCGACCACCACCGCGAACTTGACCGCGCTTCTTGGTAATTGCGTTATTTGTGCGACCATTGGCCAGATACGATAAATAGGCTTGCTTAACAAGCTCGTGATTATCTACTTTTAGCCCAAATACAGCTTTGTCGAGCTTGGCAGCTACTGAGGCTTTATTACCGGTCTTGGTATAAGTAGCTACGCTCATGCCTCGGCTCCCTTGATAACAATTAGGCCTTTGCGAGGACCGGGTACTGATCCTTTTACACCAATAACTTTCAGTTCAACATCTACAAGAGTGACTTTGAGGTTACGAGTAGTAACCTGTACGTGGCCCATTTGTCCGGCCATCTTCTTGCCCTTGAAAATGTGCTGTGGGTACATAGAGCCTATTGAACCAACCTTGCGCGTATTACCTTTACCACCGTGAGTTTTGCGTTGGCGGTGGAAGTTGTGGCGCTTGATGGTACCGGCGAAACCTTTACCTTTGCTGATTCCCGTAACTGCTACGGTGTCTCCAACGGCAAAGGTCTCGGCAGTAAGCGTGTCGCCAACCTTTAGGTCCTCGGCGAGCTCGTCAACGCGCATTTCACGCATAACCTTGGGCTCGACCTTGGCGGCTTTGGCGTGTCCTTTGATTGATTTGTGAATGTGCTTGGCTGTTTCGGTTCCGACTTGATAGGCTGTGTAGCCGTCTGTTTCTGTGGTCTTAATTTGCGTAATCACGTTTGGGTCCACAGAAAGCAAGGTAATAGCCTCCATGGCCCCATCTTCATTGATGGTGCTGGTCATACCGACTTTGCGTGTGATAAGTGCCTTCACTTATGAACCTCTTTACCTGTTACGTACCTCTTTAGCAATAAAATACTTGGCTGGCTGGCAGTATCCGCTGGAGCGGACTTACCGGCTCGCCAAGCACCACATACTTTTTGAGATACCGTAACAGATTAGCAGAAACCACCTACCTCTGTCAATATGTTGTTTATTCTACAGGACTATCGAGCTATGGTGATTCCAATGGGCAGCCAATAGCCTAGGAACATAGCCATGATGAGAATGGCGTATTCTATCTTGCGATCTATTTGTAATTTTTCATGAGATGCCAGTACTAGTCCCAGCGCGAGGCCTACTGGTAGCGGTATCTCGGAAGATCCTTTTGTGATGCGAATCCAGAGCGAGCCAATTACCAAATAGAACACCATCTTCAAGAAGTAGATACTATCGAGTTCCTGGGGTTGTTTTTTGGCTTTTTGTTTTGCCTTTGCCATAGTTCAACTATAGCATAAGCGCTACATCTTAGGATAACGCCACTCGTCGTCCGACATTTGTTGATCGGTTGTATCTTGTGGCCTTGGGGTCGTGTCTACGAAGTTAACCAGGGGAGAAAAGATAAACTGTATCGTGTAGTCCATTACCTTATGCGCAACGATTCTTGCCCTCTCATAGAAGTTCTCGATATCACCCAGTATGGTTGTATCATGTTCGCTCATTTCAATTCCTTTTCTTGTTATTAAAAAACCGCCCTTTCGGGCGGTTCATGCTACATTTTGATTTCGGCGTCGCAACCTGCTGGCAGACTCAAGTTCATGAGGCTGTCGATTGTCTTGGGTGTTGGGTCCAAAACATCGATCAAACGCTTGTGAATGCGCATTTCAAACTGTTCACGTCCTTTTTTGTAGACATGGGGGCTCTTGATGACGGTAAACGTGCTCCGACGAGTTGGTAGCGGAATTGGTCCAGCAATGGTTGCACCGGTTCGAAGTGCTGTATCAACAATCTGCTTGGCAGACTGGTCAATTACTTTGTGATCATATGCTTTCAAACGAATACGAATACGCTGTTTTGTACTTGCGTCTGGTTTCACTACTGGTTTCTTTTCTTCTGCCATATTATTCTCCTATTAATTCACTTTCTTTGCCATTTTGTAATATTTCCGCAAACCCGCTGGATTGATCAAGTACTCTCTGGACCTCAACATCGGTTGCATCATCCCACTGTTGTTCCTCGGTATTGGTTGTGCTTACCGCATCTTTGAGTGATGCTCTGGCTATTTCGAGAAGCGTTTCGTGATTGAAAGCCTTTATTTCCTCTTCAGACTTATCTTTCATGTAATCGATAACGGCTGCCTCAAATTCCCAGCGGGACATCACTACTGGTGTAGCTATAGCTTTATCACCATGATCAACAACTGCAATCATTCCACCGCTTTTGGTGGGAAATGCAATATCTTCATCTGGTGGAACCCACATACTACCCTTAGGAAGTCCAGCCCAAGAAAGATTAAGCGCTCTTTCTGCCATTCACTTCTCCTTTATGATGTAACATCTTTGGGTTGTTATTGAGAACAATTCCAACGACTTTTAGTCATCACGATTAGTTTGTAGAGAGATTCTACTATATTTAGCCGCTATTGTAAAACGTTCGTAAAGAGAGTGCGGAATGCCCCTTTAGCTAGTTTACTATAGGCATGCGAAGGTGTATTTCGTAAAACGTTTACGGAGTTTCTAGCAGCATATAGACCAATCTGCAATTTCTCACGACCCGTAAGCTGTATAGCTACATTGCCATGCTCATAATCTTTGCGAGCATCGAGCAACATATCTGTTAGGTAACCTGCCCGAGCAAAGGTATTAACCCATCTATTAAAGTTTTTTCTTGCAATAGTATTGCCTTCTAAATAGAGTAATTCAGCAAACATGTGGGCTTCTTCCACATTAATTGCCATGAGCTCCTGTGCACTGAGTGCGGTTCGACGCTGTTGCAGGTTGATTGGGAGAGCTCTAATGATATCTAACATCGTTTCTTGTCGTTCAACGGACAGTGACTTAAAAACATCAGCAAAGGCTTCAGCCTCATCGCTTGTCATACCAGCAACGGGTTTGCCGGCCAATAAGCCTTCCACATCTTCTTCTGGATCACGCATCTCCTCATCTACTACATCATCTAAACAGCGTGCGGCTAACAAAGTGGCCCGCCAATACTCGTGCTCGTCATCTGTAACCTGTACACCCAAGCTTGCTGCAACACTGTGCATCATTTGGGCTCCACTTTCACCACGTAGGTGATCGTCTTGCTCTCGTCTTACATGCAATATATTGAAAGCTGCCTTGGCTGTTGCCGCCACAATCTCCATGTCAGTACCAAAGCTGGCAGTTGTTGCATATTCAATATCCGCATATGCGCGTTCAAGGACCGGCTCATCGGACTGGCTCGCATATTTATCGCTGTAGAGGGCAAGCTGGAACCTACCAAATACCGCAGGCTTGGCAACCCCGCGCGCCCACAGCCAGTCCTTTTGTTCGCTTGGACTCAAGATATCGAGTGTATCCTCCACATCTTGTCGAATCAGAGGCCTGGGCCCTACTAACGACATCGTGCCATTGTATATATTAGTCGCTTGCGGCATTTCATCTAAATGGTAACTACTCAGTTTTCGCCCAAGCTCAGTTCGCCGAGGATCATGACCCCCCACAGAAGCTGTTTCAGGCGTATCTTCTGGCATAGTTCGAAATTTATAGAACATAAATGGCTCTAGTCCGAGCCCGTAACGAGTTTGCCTAAAGATAGGGTCCATATCATCGACATGGCTAATGGTTGTAGCTATAGCAGCACCTGCTGGCACAAATACTGGCATCAAGGCCGTAATTCCCAACAAATCAAGCGCACGCTTTTGCGGGCTAAGCGTCCATGCTTCACCAATCATTTCTGACATAATTATTACTACAGTACAACAATGTTTTAAATTTGACAAATAAAAAGAGCTCCTGTTTTGGGAGCTCTTTTCAATGCTTCTCGGATTAGCTTATTTGCTAATCTTGGTTACCACACCAGCACCTACGGTACGGCCACCTTCGCGGATAGCGAAGCGCAGACCTTGTTCCATGGCGATTGGTTGTAGCAACTTAACCTTGAAGGTTATGGTGTCACCAGGCATGACCATTTCTTTGTCAGCTGGCAATTCAACCTCACCAGTTACGTCCGTAGTACGGAAGTAAAACTGAGGCTTGTAACCCTTGAAGAAAGGAGTGTGACGTCCACCCTCTTCTTTGGTTAAGATGTAGACTTCGGCGTCAAATTCTGTGTGAGGAGTGATGGTTCCAGGCTTACAAAGCACCTGGCCACGCTCAATGTCCTCGCGCTCAATACCACGAAGCAGTACACCAACATTGTCACCGGCTTGGCCTTGATCAAGGTTTTTCTTGAACATTTCAACGCCAGTCACAACGACTTTTCTGGTGTCTTTAAGTCCCACAATTTCAACTTCTTCATTTACTTTCACGACACCTGTCTCAACACGGCCGGTAGCAACTGTACCACGACCCTTGATAGAGAAAACGTCCTCAATTGGCATTAGGAAAGGCTTGTCAAGTTCACGCTTTGGCTCTTCGATGTAGTCATCCATAGCCTTAACAAGTTCCATAACAGCGTCTTCATCAGCAGCATTGCCTTCGAGAGCCTTAGTTGCAGATCCCTTGATTATAGGAGCGTTTTCGTCGAAATCGTTCTTGGCAAGTAGCTCACGAATATCCATTTCAACTAGCTCAACCAACTCTGGATCAGCCAAGTCCATCTTGTTCATGAAAACAAGAATCTTTGGCACACCTACTTGCTTAGCAAGCAAAACGTGCTCACGCGTCTGAGGCATCGGGCCATCAGCTGCAGAAACCACCAAAATTGCACCGTCAATTTGCGCAGCACCGGTAATCATGTTCTTTACGTAATCGGCGTGACCAGGCATGTCAACGTGAGCGTAGTGACGCTTTTCACTCTCATACTCCTGGTGGGAAGTGGCGATGGTAATTCCACGCTGCTTTTCTTCTGGAGCATTGTCAATCTGATCATAAGCAATTGGCTTGTTTACATCGCTTGGTAATTTCTTTGCAAGAACAGCGGTAATTGCTGCAGTTAGGGTCGTTTTACCGTGGTCAACGTGTCCCATAGTTCCAACATTTACGTGGGGCTTGCTTCGGTCAAAATCTGCCATTTTCTTGTATTCCTCTCTTAGTAATTAATGATTACTTTTAGCATGGGTATAGAATAACCCACACGAATTACTGAACTATTCTAACAGAGAGCTCTAGCAATTGTAAAGTCTTATTAGCTTGGATGATCAGAGCCGCCAGTATTAACCATTTGTTCCACGAAAGCGTCATCCATTTGAGCCACTTTCTGTTGGGCATCTAGTAACAATGCCTCCTCAATTGTAGAGCAAGCCCCGGAGCCCATTTGTTCAACTACCATTCTTTCAAGTTCCACGATATCAAATAATAGTGTTTTTGCGCTTAGTACTGCTAGTTGCAAATCCGACACACCGGGGTTTCCTGCATAGTGCTCTGTAAGCAGTTCATCCAAAATACCTGAATTAAAACTTAAATCATCCTCTTCGGCAGCAACTATAATATCCGGTGGGAAATACTTCTTTGCCTCAAGGCGAGTCTGGTTTGTCTCAAAGATTTTTATTGCTGCTTTAGACCGCCAATACCAAGCACTCCACTCATTTGGTCCTTGTTTGTCAAATTCTGGTGACATATTACTTAGCGTTTTTGGCAATGATAGCTTCGGCAACGTGGTTTGGAACGTCAGCGTAGTGGTCAAGCTCCATGCTAGAACTGGCGCGTCCTTGTGTGGAACTTCGCAAGTTAGTCGTGTAGCCAAACATCTCACCAAGTGGTACGAAAGCGGTAATTTCTTTAATGCCAGCTTGCAAATCTTCCATAGATTCAATGCGACCACGCTTACTATTTAGGTCACCGATAACATCGCCCATGAAGTTTTCAGGGGTTACAACAACCACCTTCATGATCGGTTCAAGCAGTACAGGACTGGCGTTTTTAACACCTGTCTGTAGGGCCATAGAACCAGCAATCTTAAAGGCCATCTCTGAGGAGTCAACATCGTGGTAACTACCATCGTAAAGTTCAGCTTTGACATCAACAACAGGGTATCCAGCCATTACACCATTGTTCATAGCCTCTACTATGCCTTGCTCTACTGGCTTGATGTACTCGCTCGGAACCACTCCACCCTTGATGGAGTTTATAAACTCAAAGCCTTTGCCAGCTTCATTTTGACTGAGTCGCAACCAGACATGGCCGTACTGACCACGACCGCCAGATTGACGAATAAACTTGCCTTCGGCTTCCACGGCGTCTTTTCGAATAGTTTCACGGTATGCAACCTGCGGTTGGCCAATGTTAGCTTCAACGGTAAATTCACGCTTCATGCGGTCAACAATGATCTCAAGGTGTAGCTCACCCATACCAGAAATAATTGTCTGGCCTGTTTCTTCATCGACTTTAATACGAAATGTCGGGTCTTCTTCGGCGAGGCGCTGAAGCGCCAGAGACATTTTCTCTTGATCAGCTTTGGTCTTTGGCTCAATGGCGATAGAAACTGGTGGTTCTGGGAAGGTGATACTTTCAAGAACAATAGGATTAGTTGCATCAGTTAAGGTGTTGCCCGTAGTTGTGCCTTTTAGTCCCACGATGGCAGCAATATCACCAGCGTCAACTTCGGTCACGTCTTCTCGTTTGTCAGCTTGCATACGGACTATACGGCCAACTCGCTCTTTTTCGCCGGTTGAGCTGTTCATGATATATGAGCCAGCTATAATCTTGCCAGAGTAGACACGGAAGTAGGCCAGCTTGCCTACGAACGGGTCGGTAGCAATCTTGAAAGCCAGGGCTGAGAATGGTTGATCTGCATTAGGTTTGCGTTCTATCTCGTCACCGGTTTTAGGATGTGTACCCCAGGTAGAACCACGATCGAGTGGACTTGGAAGCAAGTCTACAACAAGGTCCAGAACTTTCTCAACAATTACACCACGGCCATCGCCACCTGTGACTGCAAAGAAATTACCAGACAAAATAGCATTTCGAATAGCTTGCTTGATCTCGTCTTCACTCAAGCCCTCTTCGCCAACTTCAAAGTATTTCTCTAGGATTTTTTCATCTTCCGCCACTGCATTTTCAACCAGCAGACTACGGTATTTCTTGACCTGGTCCATCATATCGGCAGGAATATCGCTCTCCACAACTTCTTTGTCAGTAAATTCTTTGTAGGTGTACGCCTTCATACCAACCAGATCTACAACACCATTAACGCTTTGTTCAAAACCTATCGGTAAATGAATAGGTAGTGCTCTTTTGCTCAGACGTGCATGAATGGTTTCAAGCGATTTATAGAAGTCACCACCTGTTTGGTTGATTTTATTGATAAAGCAAATTCGGGGCACGTTGTATTTGTCTGCCTGGCGCCAAACGGTTTCGGACTGGGATTCAACTCCCATTTTGCCGTCAAATACAACTACGGCGCCATCGAGCACACGTAGTGAGCGCTCAACTTCTACTGTAAAGTCAATGTGGCCAGGGGTGTCTATAATGTTGATCTGGTGGTCTTTCCAATAACAAGTTACAGCAGCAGAAACAATGGTAATACCGCGCTCGCGTTCCTGGGCCATCCAGTCTGTAGTGGTTTCGCCCTCGTGAACAGCGCCAATTTTGTGCTTAAGACCGGTTCGATACAGAATACCTTCAGTAGTAGTAGTTTTACCCGCGTCAATATGAGCAATAATGCCGATATTACGAATCTTGTCCATTGGTGTCTTTTTATCTGCCATTATTCTTCCTTATTAGTTTTCTAGTCCGATCGCGACCATAACGCCGCAAACAGTTTTATTGGAATTTTCTACGCACACACCTGCCCATTCAGCCAATTGGGCGGTTTGACTAATCAACTCTTGCGCTTCATATGGCATTTGCTGGGCCGTAAATTCGAAACCTTCCCACCCCCATGATTCGGGTGCTGGTATTTTGATCTCCGTATTTTGGTCTTTTAATGATTCCTGCCGGGCTAGCGCTGGACATACCTCTCCAGTTTGCGGACAAAGAATTGCCATACTCTCCGACATTAGTATCTCGCGAAGTGGGCGAAGGCACGGTTGGCATCGGCCATTTTGTGGGTGTCTTCTTTTTTCTTTACGGCGGAACCGGTTTCGTTGTAAGCGTCGGTTAGTTCAAGGGCAATGCGATCTTCCATGCTCATACCGCTACGAGCTCGGGCAGCCTGCACAAACCACATTGTGGTCAAGTGCTGTTGGCGCTGGCCTTTAACTTCAAATGGGATCTGATAGTTAGCACCACCAACACGCCTAGAACGAGTTTCCATGTGTGGTTGAACGTTCTTCATAGCCTGCTCAAACACATCAAGCGGATTCTTCACCTTAAGTTTATCAGCGGCTTTTTGCATACCACCATATACCAAACGTTCTGCTAACTGTTTCTTGCCATCGTGCATAACACGGTTAATAACACGCTGAACTTGGACGCTGTTGTATAAACGATCTGGTTGGATATCACGAACGAGAGATTTGGTTTTCTTACGCGGCATCGCTTATCTCCTGTCTTTCAGAAAGTATGACAGCTAAACGACCAGCTAGGCCTGGGTCTTCTGCAAGTTTCTGGCTAACTTCGGTTGGACGGAAGACTGTCAGAACCATGTCTGGCCCGTAGACTGCTAAACTTTCAATACTTGTAGCATCGATATCATCTGGATCCTGGCTCTGAATGTGTTCCATAAACGATACGGCCATTATTTGCTCGCTTTCTTGACGCCATACTTGCTGCGGCCGTTCTTGCGATCATTAACTCCTTGGAGGTCAAGGCTGCCGCGAACAATGTGGTAGCGCACACCTGGAAGGTCCTTTACGCGACCACCGCGAATTAGTACCACGGCGTGTTCTTGAAGGTTGTGACCTTCGCCACCAATATAAGCCCATACTTCATGACCATTTGTTAAACGAACACGTGCAACTTTACGTAGTGCAGAGTTTGGCTTTTTGGGTGTTTTGGTCGTTACCTTGATACACACGCCGCGCTTAAACGGAGATTCTTTTTCGTAGTTCTTGGTCTTTAAGTTATTCGTAACACGAAGTAGCGCCGGTGACTTACTTTTGCTTGTCACCTTGCTACGTGGTTTACGAACGAGTTGATTTATTGTTGGCATCAGTCAATTACCTTAACACTTTCAAGCTTCTTGGTCAACAGGGGCGAGTTCTTCTTCTGTGTCTTCGACATAGCCGGTACCCACTGGTATTCGGCGCCCCAGGATTACGTTTTCTTTCAAACCAAACAGTTTATCGACTTTACCGCTTGTGGCTGCCGCAATCAGAACACGGGTCGTGTCTTGGAAGCTAGCAGCACTCAGGAATGAATCTGTAGAAAGCGAAGCTTTGGTAATTCCAAGCAAAAGCTGGTTGTATTTGGCGGGTTCTTTTTTAGCCGCAACCAGTTCCTCATTCGCCTGAACCACGGCAAGTTTGCTGACAATATCGCCAGTTACAAAGTCACTATCGCCAGCGTCTTCAATCTGAACGCGACTAAACATCTGGCGCACAATTACCTCAAGGTGCTTGTCGTTAATGTTCTGACCCTGGGAAGCAAAGATCTTTAGAATGTCATTCATGATGTAACGTTGGGTGGATTCAACACCCTGTAAAAGCATCAGTTCATGCAAATTGATCGAACCGTTGGTCAGTCTTTGACCTGCAATAACTTCGTCACCATCTTTAACAGTTAATTGTTTGAAGCCAGGGATCTCGTAGCGTACTGTGCTTTTGCTACTGGGAGCAATCACAATAGCTTTTTTGGTTACTTCAGCTTTGCCAGCTACCGGAGCAGTTAGTGGCTCATTGCCGTCATCGGCTGCCGCCAAAACATCACCAATGTTTACTTCTTGGTTCTTCTTGACCTGAGGAGTCCGACCTTCCAGTGGCAGTTCAACTTTTTGATCGGCCTTGGCTGCAATCTCTACTACATAGTGATCGCCTTCTTCCCAAGTAGTTGCTTTACCGGCAATATCTGCCAAAAAGGCTTGGCCCTTAGGCGTTCGAACTTCAAAGACTTCTTCAACACGAGGTAAACCTTGGGTAATGTCATCACCAGCCACACCACCACCGTGGAAGGTTCGAAGTGTCAGCTGGGTACCAGGCTCACCAATACTTTGGGCGGCAATAACCCCAACTGGGTGATGGGCTGCAACGAGCTCACCGGTGGCCGGGTCAATACCATATGACTTACGTCCCACACCCTCGACGCTGGTGCAACTAAGTACACTCAAGATCCTGATGCCGTCAAGTGACTCATCGGCATCAATTGCAGCTGCAATATCTACAGTTATGAGTCCGTTCTTTTTGACGTGTTTGCCAATAGTTTCTGCTACAAAGCGACCTTCTAGTCGAGAAGCCAGTGATACACCGATTTCCTTGGAGTCGCTGCGATAAATTGGGAAACCTGGGTCTTCGGCGTCTTCCTCGATAGTAAAGACATCTTGGCTGACATCCACTAAACGACGAGTTAGGTAGCCAGAGTCAGCGGTCTTAAGAGCGGTGTCAATCATACCCTTACGGGCACCACGGGTGGCTGTAAAGTACTCAAGCGGGCTAAAGCCCTTCTTGTAGTTGGACTTAATTGGTAGCTCAATAGCGCGGCCAGTGGCATCAGTGGTAATACCAAACATACCAACTGCCTGGTTAACCTGACCGATGTTACCACGAGCACCAGAAATCACCGCCGTGGACATAGCACTGTCTTCAGTGGCAAACTGTGCGCTCAACGTTGTTTGAACAAGATTAGCTACCTCTTGCCAGGTATCAACCGTCAGACGGTAACGTTCATCGTCAGTAATGAAACCTTGATGGTACTGTTCACTAATTTTGGTAACTTTTTTCTCACCATCATCAATGATTTTATCCAGTTCTGGAATGTCACTAAAATCATCCATTCCCATTGAAAGGCCAGAGTAGGTTGCGTACTTAAAGCCGAGGTCTTTTAGATCGTCGGCAATTTCGGCCGTAATAGTCTGGCCGTATTGCTGGTAGACCTTGGCCATGACTTGCTGAAGTTTTTTCTTGGTCATAGCTTCATCCTGAAAATCAAAATCTTCAGGGAATATTTCGTTGAACAAGACACGGCCAAGAGTTGTTTCTCTGGTGCTGCCGCGAAATGGAACCTTAACACGAGTCTGAAGACTAATTTCGCCATTGTCGAAGGCCATCAGCGTCTCGTTGATACCACTGAAATTCCGAACTTTTGCATTTGCTCCTGGGCGTTCGTACGTTAGGTAGTAACAACCCAGCACAATGTCTTGCTCAATGTGCAAAATTGGTGAACCATCAGCCGGTTTTAGTAGGTTCTTATTTGCAGCCATGATGTCACGTGCCTCAGCTTGAGCAGCATCAGATAGTGGCAAGTGAACTGCCATTTGGTCACCATCAAAGTCGGCATTGAAACCCTTACAAACGAGTGGATGTAGCTGGATGGCTCGTCCCTCTATCAATACAGGCTGAAAAGCCTGGATGCTCAAACGGTGCAGACTTGGCGCACGGTTTAAAAGTACGTATTTACCCTTAATTACTTCGTCAAGTGCATCCCAGACGGCGATTTCGCCAGATTCGATCATACGAGTAGCGCTACGAATGTTATGGGCATGTTCGTTAGTAATGAGATATCCAATAACAAATGGCTTGAACAGTTCAAGCGCCATCATCTTCGGTAAGCCACATTGGAAGATCTTGAGTTCTGGACCAGAGATGATAACCGAACGACCAGAGTAGTCTACACGCTTACCAAGAAGGTTTTGACGGAAACGGCCCTGCTTACCCTTGAGCATGTCGCTCAAGCTTTTGAGGCGGCGGCGCTGCCCTGTGGCAGCGACGGCGCGACCTGAACGAGCGTTGTTGTTGTCGATTAGGGCGTCTACGGCCTCTTGGAGCATGCGCTGCTCGTTGCGTCGAATAACTTCGGGGGCATTCAGATCAATCAGCTTCTTCAGACGGTTGTTGCGGTTAATGACCCGACGATACAGGTCGTTCAGGTCGCTGGTCGCAAAGCGACCACCGGTGAGTTGCACCATAGGTCGCAGATCCGGAGGAATAACCGGCAGAACTGTAAGGGTCAAGCTGCCTGGCTTAATCCCTGCCCGGTGCATACTTTCCAGCAATCGAAGACGTTTCATAATCTTCTTCTTGCGCTGGCCCTTGGTCTCGTCGGCCTCTTTGGTCAATTCCTCAATTAGCTTGCTTAGATCCACCTTATCAAGTAGGTCTTTGAGCGCACCACCACCCATACCAACTTCAACCAGATCCTGGAAGTCATCAGGTAAATTGCGGTACTCTGTTTCCCCAATTAAGCGTGCGTGTTCGAAAGCATCAAGCTGCTCTTTAGCAATCTCATAGTCCGCCGTAAGTTCTTCAAGCTCTTTAGTTTGTTGTTCGGCCAAAGCCTTTATATCTGCAGTTTCTGGCTCGGCCTCTTTTTCGTAGCGTATTTTAATAGCTTCCTTGGCGGCATTGAATTCAGCCTCTTTGTCACCTAACATTTTGTCGCGTTTAACGGTATCAACTTCTTTGATGATGTAGCTGGCAAAATAGGCTACGCGCTCTAGGTTTTTGACAGTCATTCCCAAAACTAAACCGATAGCACTCGGTGTGCCACGCAAAAACCAAATGTGAGCCACCGGACTAGCCAGAGTAATGTGCCCCATACGCTCGCGGCGCACAATGCTTTTAGTTACAATCTCACCGTTTTTATCAACGGCTGCTTCGCGGGAACGTACGCCTTTGAACTTAGCATCATGTGGATTAATGTCTTTTACTGGACCAAAGATTCGCTCACAGAAGAGCCCATCACGTTCTGGTTTTTGGGTGCGGTAGTTAATGGTTTCTGGTTTGGTAACCTCACCATAAGACCAGTCAGCGATGTCTTCGGCGCTGGCTACAGCCAAACGAACCGCATCAAAGTCTGCTATATTTGTTCCGCTTGAATATCGGCGCATCATATTAGGCTTCCTCCTCTGTTACTTCTTCGTCGGCAGCCACTACTGCAGTGTCGTCTGCGCTCATATCGTCTTCAATATCCATTATTGTAAATTCGTCCTGTGCACCTTCTTGAGTAACATCAATGTCAGAGATCTCTGCAGCCGGAACCGGAACTTCTGCCATATGCTTGGCTTCGTCCTTGATGTTTTCTGCCAAAACGTCCTCGGCATCAATCACAGCTTCGGAATTGATCAGGTCAACTTTTAGACCAAGACCTTGTAACTCTTTGACCAGCACGTTGAAGCTTTCTGGAACTTTAGGACCAACAATTTCAGTGTCCTTAATGATTGATTCGTAGGCCTTCGAGCGCCCATAGACATCATCAGACTTTATTGTCAGCATTTCCTGCAGTGTGTTGGAAGCACCATAGGCTTCGAGCGCCCAGACTTCCATTTCTCCAAAGCGTTGACCACCGTTCTGAGCTTTACCGCCAAGTGGCTGCTGGGTAACCATTGTGTATGGACCGGTTGATCGAGCGTGAATCTTGTCAGCAATCATGTGGTTGAGCTTAATCATGTACATACTACCTACTGTTGTACGCTCGCTAAATGCTTCGCCGGTGCGACCATCAAACAGTTGCTGCTTACCGTCTGCAGGTAGGCCAGCTTCTTTGAGTAGTTCCTGAATCTTGGGTGCTTGAACACCATTGAATGATGGGCTAGCCACTCGAATACCGAGTGCCCGAGCCGCCATACCTAGGTGAGTTTCAAACAACTGTCCAATATTCATACGACTTGGCACACCGAGTGGGTTCAATAGAATATCTACTGGCGTTCCATCTTCAGTAAATGGCATGTCTTCGATTGGCAAAATTCGGGCAATAACACCCTTGTTACCGTGACGACCGCCGAGTTTATCACCTACAGCAATCTTACGCATCTGGGCTACGAAAATCTGCACTTGCATGATGACACCAGCTTTTAGCTCGTGACCATTAGCACGAGAAAAGACTTTTACGCCTACAACTTTGCCGTGCTTGCCGTTGCTCATACGCTGCGAAGTATCACGAACTTCCTTGGCCTTTTCGCCAAAGATTGCACGCAGTAATCGCTCTTCACTCGATAGTTCTTGTTCTCCCTTAGGTGTAATTTTTCCTACTAAGATATCTCCAGGGTGAACTTCGGCGCCAATACGGACAATACCATCTTCATCAAGGTGTCTTAATGCTTCTTCGGACACATTAGGAATGTCGCGAGTTACAATTTCTGGACCTAGCTTGGTTTCACGGACTTCAGTCATAAAGTCCACAATGTGAATTGATGTCAGAGTATCATCCTCAACCAAACTGCGAGAGATGATGATAGCGTCTTCGAAGTTGTAACCAGACCATGGCATGAAAGCAACTAACAGATCCTTGCCTAGGGCCAGTTCACCACCATCAACTGACATACCTTCACTCAAGGCCTCACCAGCTTTGACCTTATCACCGGTGCTTACTACCACTTTGTGATTGATGCAGGTGCCCTCGTTACTGCGCACAAAATGCGGCAGATGATAGGTCTTGGTAGCAGATTTGTGCTTGACGATAACTTCGTCGGCGCTGGCTTTGATAACCTCTCCGTCGGCCTCAGCTACAATCAACTGACCAGTATTTTGAGCAGCAATGCCTTCCATACCGGTACCAACAATTGGTGCAGTTGGTTTGATCAGCGGTACTGCTTGACGTTGCTGGTTACTGCCCATTAATGAACGGTAGACATAATTCTTTTCAATAAATGGAATTAAGGCTGCGCTGGAACCAATAATCTGGCGACGAGAAGCATCCATATGCGTGATATCATTGGCGTCAACCTCTCCGGAAACCAAGTATTTGCGGGCACTAACACGCTCATTTACGTAATAACCGTTATCGTCAAAATCCTCACCAGCACTGGCAATAACCGCTCGCTCCTCCTCGGAAGCGTCCATATAAACAACCTCGCTGGTAACTTTAGCCTTTACTGGCCAGGTTGTTTGGTTTTTGACTGTAGCCAAGCGCTTAGCTTCGGCGGGGGTAATAGTTTTACCAGCTTTTACGATCACTTTGCCTTTTGTATCTTCCAGATCCACTGCTGCAATATGTCCAGCCGCTTTGGCAGCCGTTACGGCATTAATGACTTTTCGGTAGGGGGTCTCGATAAAACCATAGTCATTAATACGAGCGTAGCTTGCCAGGTTTAGAACCAGTCCAATGTTGGCGCCTTCTGGTGTCTCAACCGTACAAATACGGCCGTAGTGAGTGGCATGCGCATCGCGGACTTCAAAACCAGCACGCTCACGGGATAGTCCTCCGGGGCCCATAGAACTCAGACGACGCTTGTGAGCCAACTCACTAAGCGGGTTAATCTGATCCATAAACTGACTGAGCTGCGAGCTGGCAAAGAATTCGCGAACAGCAGCAACTACAGGACGCGCATTAATAAGCTGAGTGGGCGTGACCGTTTCGATCTCGCTCATGCTCATACGGTCCTTGGTGTTTCGTTCCATGCGTAACAGGCCAATCCTGAACTGACGCTGAACTAACTCACCAACCAATTTAACACGGCGATTTGCAAGGCTGTCGATGTCGTCGGCTGGTTCCTGGGTGTTATTGAGGCGAATGATCTCAGCTACGATAGCAATAAGGTCATCGAGCCGCATCACGCGGTTATCAACCGTATTTGACACTTTCAGATCCAAACGTTTGTTGATCTTATAGCGACCAACACGAGAAAAATCAAAACGCTTGAAGTTGTAGAACATGTTTTCTAGTAAACTTCGGGCATTATCAACAGTGGCCAAGTCACCCGGACGTAAACGACGATAAACCTCAATGAGTGCCTCATTAGTACCTTTTGCTGGGTCTTTTTCAATTGTCGCGTCAATGTAACTCAACTTGCCTTGGTCAACGTGAGCAAACAGCTCCTTCATTTGGTTATCGGTAACCCCAAGAGCACGCAGCAAGGTTGTCACTGCAATCTTGCGTTTTCGGTCAATCTTTACATAAATAGCACCTGCAGCCGAAGTTTCAAACTCCAGCCATGCGCCACGACCTGGAATGACCTTGGCACCGTAAAGATTGCTTGCACCGTGTGAATCAGACGTAAAAAAGACACCAGCTGAGCGAATCAATTGGCTTACAACTACGCGCTCTGCACCATTAATTACAAAGGTTCCACGACTAGTCATCCATGGGTAATCCCCAAGGTAAATCTCTTGTTCTTTGACTTCACCGGTAACTTTGTTAGTCAATTCAACGGTAGCTTTAAGAGGGGCATCATAGCTCACATTGTTCTCGCGGGCTTCGGCCTCAGTCATTTTGGGGTCTTCAAAACGATAGTCTTTGAAAGACAGGGTTAACTTGGTGCCGGTATAGTCATCTATTGGACTAATTTCGGCCAAAAGTTCTCCCAGACCTTCCTCGACAAACCATTGGAAGGACTTATTTTGGTGATCTACCAAATTTGGCAGATCGAGGATTTCATCGGTTTTGGTATAAAAGACACGGTTTTTATCTTGTTGCTTGTGTGTAGCGGCTACTTTTGCCATATATAAAGACTGCTCCCCATCAGAGGCCCTGAAGCTTTTCCGGAAGCTGGCCGGAATGCCTGCAAAGCCTACAATTACTATTTAGCTGATTTTGATAATTTTGTAGTGTTTTAGTTCGCGCGCGAAGCTCACTAAGTGGAGGTTTTTCCCAGCTTATACTACTTCTTAACTAATAGTTTACAGATAATACATTCGTGCGTCAACCCCATACGGCTCACATCATAGAACCCCCACGGATAGTTGTCTGGTCAACGTAAAGCTGCAGAATTCTTCCATCTTTAGTAATACCGTAAGAATCATCCCCATCTGGAGTGGTCAATGTAGCAGGCTCACCAACCGGAATCATAATAGTTCCTAGACCAACTGAAGGATTGGGGTCTTCCTTTCCGATTGTGCCCATTATAGATTGATGGGGAGCTGGCACGAGTTCAGAAGTGTCAGTAGTACCTTTTTGATTAACTACTTGTTGGCTCATACGTCTTTGTCTGTATAAGTCCTCGCTTCTAAGCATAAGCTTAAATGCAACTTCTTCGTGATAACCCTCACTAGCACCATCAGCAATCCAGTAATCCAGGTCGGTACTCATGAAAGTTCCCACACTTGGGTGAACAATTGACTGTCCAAAAATAACTGTAGCGACTCCATAGGCAAGTTCGCCTCTTCGCACAATGTAAGCTTTCATCATTTCGGAGCGTGCAATTCTTGCAATATTCTTTATGGACGTCATTGGACTGCGATAGTTCTCGACAGCGCCTGGAAACATGTCCACCAGCCAGTCTTTTTCACCCTCGACAAGCAGATGCATGTCTCGCCCTTGCTGCAATGATTTACGAAAAGAGTACGCTTCTAATTCAAAACTCACCGATCAAAGATATCACAGCTATAAAATCAAGCTATGAGAAATTTCACATTTAGAAATAATGGACCTGTTTAAGATAGAAGAACATTGCGTTATTTATTGTTTTGTGGTATTGTATATGTGTCTGTGAGAGAAGTTCTCTTACATGAACATTAGGAGTTTTGGTGGTCTTCGACCCGTCCAAGTGGGCCGGTATTCAGTGGTTGGCGATTGCCGTTGGGAGTTTCTTCCTTATCTGGTGGATCCTCCTGACCGCGTACTACTGGCTCCGAAAGCTGCTGGGCAAGCCGTGGTACAAGAGGCACTTCGAACTCTTTGACGATGGCGACTACGCAAGGTACAACGTGCCGAAGCACTTCAAGATCTCGCATTGGCGGCGCTGGACGCTGTTGGTCTCGATCGTGGTGTTCGTCCCGGTATACATCGGAGTTGCCAACGCGGCGCACTCTCGTGAAGAGGCAAATTGCTTCGCGAACCGCGCTTTCGTACAGTCACTGCAGCCGGTCTCGACCGCCTCAGACGACTGCTCCTCCGGTGAGGTCACAACGCGCAAGTTCGGCTGCAAGGCGACCTTCGTGGTCAAGAACAACGAGATCATCGGATCAGGCATCGCACAGGTCAAGGTTCGGGTCGGACAGGACGGCAAGCTCACGTGCACGCACGAAGAGCTCGACGCTCCGCAACAGACCAGCTCGGACTGATGACACCCTACTCCTACTACATGCCGAAGCTGCGCCGGCTTACTCACCAGGAGGTGAATATAAATAGCGCAGCAATACCCGGAGCTATTGAACTATCGATAGTTGCGGGTTTTTATTTTGCAGCTTTGATTGAGCTGATAACCTGGTCTACCACGCCGTACTTCTTAGCCTCGTCTGCTGTCATCCAAAAGTCGCGTTCCATGTCAGTATGGATCTTGTCATGTTTTTGTCCGGTATTTTTAACCATAATTTCTTCCATGAGCTTTTTTATTCGTAGCGCTTCTCGCAAGTCAATTTCTTGATCAGTTACCTTGCCACGCGTACCACTCGAAGGCTGGTGAATCATTACGGTGGAATGTGGCAGTAGGAAGCGCTTGCCTTTGGTGCCGCTACTCAGCAAGAATGCTGCTGCACTGGCTTGTACGCCAATTCCAACCGTTTGGATATCACTTTTTACAAATTGCATAGTGTCGTAGATAGCCAAAGCATCGTAGACGCTGCCCCCCGGGCTGTTGATGTAGAGGCTGATGTCACGGTCAGAGTTGTCATTATCAAGAAATAAAAGTTGGGCAACGATCAGGTTGGCAGTGTGCGGGTTTACGTCGTCACCAACGAATATAATACGATCTTTGAGTAGACGACTGTAGATGTCGTAGGCTCGTTCAACCCGGCCCTCATTTTCAATAACTGTTGGAATAAGAATCTGGTTCGTTTTACTCATAACAGATAGTATAAGCCCGGAATTAGCACTCGTCAAGTCAGAGTGCTAATTTACTTCTTTGTTGTGTATTCAACCAGTTTGGCAATGGTTTTTTCGGTCATAATACGCGATTCAACATCCTGGCGGTTCTCTGGTTTATCCAGTTCTGTTTGCATGGCCGGATCTTGATACTGACCCTTAAGAATTTGCACTCTAATCTCCAGCTCTTCCGGCGTAACAGTCACACCTTCTTGCGCGGCAATTTCACTCAGTACCAAACTAGCTTTGATGTTTTCTTTGGCGGCTGGACGTTGTCTCTGACGATGTTCTTCTTCGGTTATACCTTCTTCTTTAAGGTGTTCCTGCCAAGTTTGGCCACGGTAAGTCAAGTTCTGTCGCTCTTCATCCTCGGCTCGCTGGACTTGTTGGTCAACCAAAGTTTTTGGCAGAGAAACCTTGGACTGGCTGGCGATTTCTTGAATCAATTCATTCTCGAAGGCGCGTTGGGCTTCATTTTGACGCTCACTAGTTAACTGTTGTTTAATATCAGCCTTCAGGTCCTTAAGTGTTTCGAACGGTCCGGCTTTGCTGGCAAAGACATCATCCACCTTCGGCAGGCTCAGCTCCTGGACCTTATGCATTGTTACTGCAAAAGTCACGTCCTTGCTGGCCAATGCTGCCACGCCATAGTCTTTTGGAAATTTCAGAGTGAATGTTTTGTTCTCGCCAGCCTTGAGCCCAATGAGATTTGGTTCGAAACCAGGAATAAAGGTGTTACTGCCGAGCACCAGTGGAAAATCTTTGCCTTCTGCGCCATTTACAGCCTGTCCTTTGTCATCTGTTCCCTTAAAATCAATGACCGCCTCATCACCATCTTTAGCAGGTCGAGCAACATCTTTTTTGTCGGCCAAGCGTTTTCGGAGTGATTCAACAACATCATTTACGTCTTGTGCGGTTACGTCAACTTTGGGGGAAGTTTTCTTGATTTTGGTATAGTCCGGCAGCGTGACTTTGCCAATTACTTCCACCGTTACACTAACTTCCAGATCAGTAAAAGGAACAAATTTCTTAATCTGAATGTCTGGTTGGGCCACTGGTCGGAGTTGTTCGGCCTTGATTGCCTCTACATACATCCGGTTGACGGCCTCTTCCAAGAACTCCGACTGAAGTTGTTCTGGATCGGTATTCTTTTCTACTAAACTCAGTGGGGCTTTGCCCTCACGGAAACCAGGTAGCTTAACGTGTTTGGCGCTAAGATGTTTTAGTGTCTGCTGCTTGATGTTATCGAGGAAGGCTTGATCAGCAGAAATTGTGAGCTCTGTCTTGGTGTCACTGGGGTTTGTTCTTTGGATTCGCATGAGCGATTACTGTATCAGATCTGGGGGAGATTTGCCAGTATTATGGAGTAGTTTTAACCAGGAAAATAACCGAAAATAGCACGAACCAAACTACTTCTACAGGCCAGTTTTGTGGCTTAGCATAACGCTGAATCCGGCTGTGGAATTTTCGAAATGGCCCCATAGGCTTATTTGGCTTATTGCGAATTTCATTCAGCCAGCGCGGCAACCACATGAGGTCTGGGCTGGCGGCAGCAATACCGCAGGCAACTAATAGCGGCCAATTGTCTGGCCTAAGCAAAATAATTGCAAGTAGTATACTCGCGGCTATTGCCATATCCGTAAACAATGTATAGAGAAATCGTCTACTGGTGTGCTCCTGACCTGGTGAGTCGTAGTGCGGCAGGGCATCAAGTGCAAAATGCGAAGCAAAAGCTACTGGCAAGGCAATAATGGGCATCGTTATAACAGCACCTATTACAGCACCAGTTAGGACATGATTTGTTGCCGTCATGCTGGGTTTCGATAGTCTTTAATTGCGGTTACGATTCGCTGCAAGCTGTGTTTTTCTTCTTCACCAGTTTCTAAGTTCTTTAATGTAAATTGTTCGTCTTCAAGTTCTTTTTCGCCAATAAAAATTGCGTAATGTGCACCCTGTTTAACGGCATTCTTGATCTGGTCACCAGCCTTTCGGCCAGATGAATCAACAGCAATATTCAAGCCCATTTCTCTTAGGTCGTTTAGCGCCTTTTGAGATTTTTCGTAAATATTGCCAATGAGGACTACGTATGCATCAGTTTCTTGGTGTAATTTGGGTAGTAAGTTGTGGGTTTCTAAGAATTTAGCCAACATTACGTCACCCATACCAAAACCAACCGTTGGGACAGTTTCTACACCAAACAACCCCACCAGACCGTCATAACGTCCGCCCCCGAACATCGAGCGGGAATTCTCTGGATTGGTGTCATAGACTTCAAAAACAATATCAGTGTAGTAGTCAAAACCACGCATAATCGACATATCAAACGTTGCGTTGTTCACCCCAGAAGCTTCGAGCAGTTTGAATAGTCGTTTTAGTTGTGTAACCGCCGGCTGGTTGTGCAAGACTTCAGGCAATTCATTAATATCTTTAACAGCCAGAGTTTCAAACAGCTGATCAGCCATGCCTGCCTCGCGCTGACTAGGAGTAAGCAGTGCATCGGCTTCGGCCAAAAACTCAGCACGTTCAATCTTGTGCATGCGGTCAATCAGCTTACCCATCGTCTGAGCTTGTACACCATCAAGGTGCATGTAGTCTTTAAAAAATGCGTCCATCAAAACACGACTGTTAATTCGAATACTGTACATAGTATGTTTGGCGCCATAGGCACGCATAAGCGAGTCAGCCAACAGAATAATTTCATGTTCAGCCTCCAACCCAGCAACGCCAAAGATATCAACATTAAGCTGCCAGTGCTCCCGCAGACGACCTCTTTGCGGTCGTTCGTATCGCCATAAGTTAGGAATACTGTACCAACGCAACGGATAGGCTAGTTCTTGTCGCTTGGCAGCTACCATGCGGCTAACCGATGGAGTCATTTCTGGACGAATTGCCACTTGGCGATCACCTCTGTCGGTGAAGTTATAAGTCTGATCGTTAACAATTTCATCGCCGGTTTTAGCTGCATACAGTTCCAAAGACTCCAACATCGGAGCGTCGTACTCTTGGTAACCAAATTTCTCTGCGGTTTTGCGCATCACACTGAACAAATACTTCTGGAAGCGCTTGTCCTCTGGATAAAAATCCCGAGCACCTTTGTACGGTTGGATCGATAGCGGCATAATTGCCATCATTATAGCTAAACTAGCGCAGGTTACATAGACTCACGGTCCACCTCTTGCATATTACCGATGGTGAGACCATAATAAACCTTAGATTAAAGAGGACTGAAAAATGGCTGAAAATACTGGTCAAGCTCCTAAGCTTACGGGGGCATTTGAGCTGTTCAACGTTAGCTCAAAACTTGTACAAAATAATCTCAGCACTTTTGCCATCGTATACCTATTACCTTTTCTAACCAGCCTGGCAATAGGAGTGCGGAACTTGGATAGCAACCGCCCAGAAGATTTCTCTTCTATTTCTAATACATTCTCCGGCGTGTCTGGCTTTGGCGTAGGTGCATTTATAGGCTTTGGTGCCTTATTGGCAATAGTCGTCTTCGTTGTTTGGCTGGTAGTAAACGCCCTAAAGTACGGTTTACTCATTGAATCATCCAAAAACAAAAAGCCACAGCTTGATAACCTTTGGCCTTATGCACGTAAGTATTGGCTTAGGTTGTTTGGCCTTGCAATCCTGGTAGCATTATTCGTAATTGCAGGTCTAATTTTGTTCATTATCCCAGGATTGATCATGATCCGCCGCTACTTCTTGGCACCCTATGTCTTGGTTGATAAAGATGTGGGTATTTGGGAGGCAATGAGTAAAAGCGCCGCCATGAGCAAGCCATATTCTGGCTATATATGGTCAGTTATTGGCGTTGGAATTTTGATTGGCTTACCTTCAATCATTCCGTTCTTTGGTTGGGCAGTCTCGTTTGTATTGAGCATTCTGTATTCGGTGGCACCGGCGTTGCGCTATCAAGAACTCAAGAAACTCGAAGCCTAGGTCTCGAATGCGGCGAAGCGCACGGTTAACCTTTCTTCAGCATGTTCTACGATTTTTGAATCTGGCTGAATGACATCTTCAAACTCGACTCCCTCCAGCTCATTTGGAGTATGAACTGTAATGTGACTATAGACAGGCTTAATACCCTTGTAAGCCTTCTCAGTAAATCCACCATATTGCCCCATCCCACCTGCTATGGGCCCTTTGATAATAAACCTGCCCCTGCTGTTATCATACCCAGTTTCATAGTTCGGTGGCGACAATGCATACAATCCGACAGACCAGTTTTGATGGTGTAAGTTGCCTACTCTGACACGTCTTGCGCGTTCTCTATGCGGTTTAAATTGACGTTGTTGCATATTAGAAAATGTCGCTCGGAGGCTAAACTCTTTGGC
>CAZVJS010000006.1:0-27076 GCA_964627365.1 uncultured Candidatus Saccharibacteria bacterium
GCCCCCCTATCGATTTAGCAAACCGACCCCTTCAGCCACTTGGGTACCTCTCCGCGACAGGCTGTAATTATATCAAACTGGCGGAAGGGGTGGGATTCGAACCCACGGTACCGTTGCCGGCACGACGGTTTTCAAGACCGTTACCTTCAACCACTCGGTCACCCTTCCAGAACAGGGGTGATTATACCAGCTCGGACTCATAAGCCCAAGGCTTATTGTTTCTGAGCAAACACCAGCGCATCGATTCGTTTTGCTCCAGCCCGGCGTAAGGCTTTAGCGGCCTCTTCTAGAGTTGCCCCGGTCGTAACAACATCGTCAACTAAAAGAATATATTCTCCTTTCACAGCCAGCGGACGGTTAACCCGAAAAGCCCCTTGTAACTGGGCCAAGCGCTGCACACGCGTAGCTCCCACTTGTCTGGACTGGCCATGGCGATTAAGTACTTTTTTGTAATCGTGACCACACTGGCGTGACAGAGCTCTTGCCAAGAGTACAGTATGATCATAGCCGCGCTGTCGTACTCGACTGGTAGCCGAGGGAATCGGGATCATCAGAGGAGCTCGATTAAAGGTCGGTAGAGCAGAAGTCATTAATTTGGCAATCTGTGGTGCTGTTGCTTGAGCACGCTCAAATTTAAACGTATGTACCAGTTTTTCTGGCAGGCCTTTGAGCTGACTTGCCATCCAAACGTGCCCCAGTGGGGTTTTACGCGTACAAGACTGGCAAGTGGCAAAATTTTGACTGCTTTGCTGACAGCGGTAGCAGTGTGGCTTGGGCAATAAACAAAACGTATCTAGGCACTCGTTACAAACAATAGAGCCTTCTCGTCCACAGCCCAGGCAGCAAAACGGTGCAATCACATCCGTTAACCGCTCAATAATAAACATAATTGTCAGTATAGGTCGCCTGCCAAAAGCCTGTCTGTTTTTTTGATGAATTTTAGCTTTTACCGAACTGTTGTGTTTATTGTGTTGTAAATATATGCCCTGTGCGGTTGAAGGCAAGTATATCCTAGGCTATACTTGCTTATAAGACAAAAAGTTTGCTAGAACATACCGACACAATAAGGAGGGTAACAACTATGGCGCGAAAAAGTCGCGACGAAGATTTACTGATGGAAGAAGACGAATTAACTGCGGCTTTTCTGGGTGATGATGACATGCCTCAGACCGATAGTACTGGTGTACCAGACGACACCGGCCCAGCTCCTGTAGCTGCCGATGAGTGGGACGAAGAAGAGGCTGTACCTGGCCAGCTAGCAGTGGACGTCTATGAGACCAAGGAGAAGTTGGTCGTAAAAGGCCGCGTAGCTGGCGTTAACAAGAGCGAGCTCGATGTTAGCATATCTGATAACACACTCAGCATTCGTGGCACATTATCTGCTGGTAACGAAGATGATGTAGAGAACTACTTTGTTCAAGAATGCTATTGGGGTGAATTCTCTCGTAGCATCGCTTTGCCTGTGCCTGTCAAAGAAGATGAGATTGAAGCCGTACTAAAAGACGGCGTCCTGACCATTAGCTTTAACAAGGTCAAGCAAGACACCGTGAAGAAGATTCAGGTTCTCTAACTTTAGAGACAGATTCTGATCAAACAAAAAACGCCCCTTGGGGCGTTTTTTTATCACTTTAGATATGGTTCTAGCTAGTGGGTGCAACGCGTGCTAAGACAAAGTGGACAATTATCTGGGCCAGTGCCACGATAACCAGGCCGACTATGGCGTAGAGTATGGTATTTTTTGCGTTTGTGACATTACCAGAGTCACCACCAGATGTAATATAACGCAAACCACCGATGATGATCATCACGACTGAGACCACACCAACAACAAGTGAAAGAATGTTGATGATCGTTGTAATGAGACTATTCACCTGGCCGTTCGGGTTGCTGGCCGCAGTACAGGTCTGTGCGTCAGTCCCCAAACAAGCGCCTTCACTTAAACAACCCGAAATATTAGAGGTCGTTCCAGTACAGTTTGGATTTGTTGATTGTGCCGAAACAGTGGCTATAGCAGCCACGGGCGTCAACAACATGCCGCTTAGGGCAAGTACCGCAAAAAATTGTTTTAGTTTTTTAATCATCTCGTGTGAACCTTTCTACTATCTGTTTATTACTTTTACTTATACCATAACTGTTATGCTAATTTCAACCTTACTGGCAGGGGTTTGCACTTGTACTAACCTGACCCGGATTACACTGAGGCGTAGAAGACACTCGAAGGAGTACGAAGTGTACGATCACTTGGGCCAAAGCAGCCACCACCAGCCCAACTAGCGCATATAAAATAGTGTTGCGGGCAGAACTAATATTGTTGCTGTCTCCGTTGGCAGTTATGAACCTCAGCCCTGCAACAATTATTGCAACAACCGCCACAATACCCACAATTGCACTTAAGATATTTACAGCTACCGCGATTGTTTCATCAACGCTTGGACCGCTGGTTGTAGTACATCCAGAGCCCGGTGCATTGCCTGCTGCCGCACCAATACCATCACACGCAGACTGCTTAGCATCCTGGGCGTACACTACAGATCCAAGGGGCAATATAAGCATCATCAGAATTGCCATTATTAGTACTAATTTCTTCATCATCGTAACTATACCTCTACAGCTTATTTAACACAAAAACTATTATAGCCTGGGACAGGGCAGCCACCGCCAAACCAACTGCCGCATACAAAATGGTATTTCTGGCACTAGCAACTTTGGTCGGATCACCACCCGACACAGCAAACCGAATGCCAGCAATAATAATCATAATGACGGCAACAATGCCAATAAGGATGGAGAGCAGGTTCACAACTTTAGTAATGATACCGTTAGGACCATAAATGTAGTTATCGCTGGTGCTCTGACCTTGAGCCTTATCCGCACAAACCGAGGAGTCTTGTGCACTTACATCTTTACAGGCGCTGTCAAATGGTCCGCTATAGGCGGCGTAGGCGGTCGAACGATATGCAGCCGTGCCTGCCAACGCAAGGGCAACAACCAAAAGTGAGAGAAGTATGCTTTTTATCATATTTTATTCACTACAAAAGTTACAATGCTAAAACTAAGTATACAAACTACTAGTCCAATAAGGGCATAAATTATGGTGTTGCGGGCCTTGGAGGTTTTTTGCGGATCGCCTGAAGATAAAATAAACTGCAGGCCAGACAAAACTATGATAATTAAGGCAACTGCACTGGCCAGGGCAAAAACAATCTGCAGCACAGTGTGTATGTGGCCGCCATTTAACTCCGTAGTGGGTATATTAAGCTGATCTGGAGTTACAGTTACCTGGCCAAAAACCGTGAAGAGGCTCATGTCAGACTCCCGGCAATAAAGCTTACGATCACGGTGGCCATGATGGCGATAACCAAACCAACGAGCGCATTAATAATGGTTCGACGGGCCGAGGCGGCTTTTTCCGGCTCGCCTTGGCTCAAGATAAATTGAAAACCCCCGTAGATGACAAATGCAACCGCGACCAGGCCACCAACCCGAAGGGCAATTTCAACCAACGCTAAACCTATTTTGGCAACGTTTTGAGGGTTGTTTACAAGGTCAAGTTTGGGTGTGCACTTTCCGCCAATATCATCACCATCAAGGTATTTATACCAAGGTGGTACAACATCATTCAAAATGCTTCCGCCTGCACCAGGCGTGCATGCAGCTGCAAAACGAGTAACAAGATTGGTTATGCCGGGTATCATCAGAAAACTCCTCCTGGAACTATCCACTGCAGGAAGGCGTACATAAATATAAAGACAAATAATGCGAGAAGGGCGTTGGTAATTTTGGTCTTGGCGGCTTGGACTTTTTGCGGGTCATCGCCAGCTGCCGAATACTGGATGCCACCGACAATAATCATCATCACAACGACCACACCCACGATGGCCGATAAGACATTAATGGCAGTCACCAGGTAATCAAGTATTCCACAATGTTCCGCCGAACCCTCGGCAGCACCAGCCTTAAGGGCTGTGCCGTTACAGTCATCCTTAACATATTTTGGTTGATGAGAACCGCCTGTATCGAAATTTATTTTGGTTACAGGAATGCAAACCTGCACGCCGTAAATACTAACAAAGCCTGCCCCACCAAAAGGGCAGGCTGTACCACCCGTGCCTATAGCTACTTGGTCTCCGTCGTTAAAATTGGTCGCACAATCATACGTCGTGCCATCTTTTTGCGGTATATTGGTCGTTAGTTTTATATCACCGTTGCTACAGGTCCCATTACTAGAGGGGTAGACATCGGCCGCAAAGACCTTGGCATTAGGAGCAAGTCCCATTACTATAAATGTTACCGCAAAACAGAGAAGCATGGCTCTAAGAACAGTTTTTGTTATTAGGTGCATTTGGGGTTTATTTTACAAGCATGTCCACCACTAGTCAAAGCACAGGCAAATCGCCATTGATTATTTAGACTTTTTGCTGTATAATATGGTGCATAAGAAGGAAGAGTTATGGCAGTAGATAATCCTCAAGAACCCCAGGCAACGCCAACGATGCCGGAAGGCTTAGCTCATTCTGGTACAACTGGGCATGAGAAGCCTGTACATGAAGACGAATTCAGCGGTGCGGATTTAGTAGATGTTGTTGATCTAAACCTGGTTAATACTGAAGGTCCAACTACTACGGGAGACTTGCCAGACTTTGTTCAGGCGCCCGAAAAGAAGAGTCGAAGGAAATTTCTCATTGCCCTTGGTGCAGGTGTGGCTGTTGTTGCCCTCGCCGTTTATGGTGCCCTAAAAATTGGGGGCGATAGTGACTCCTCAGGCCAAAATAATTCTAACCAGACCAGTGGGCAAGACGCCGGAAATAAGCCGCCTTCTAGTGTGCATATATCTCCCGAGACTGGACTTCCCACCGACCTAGACAAGAACCTCCCTCCCGAGCTCGATATTCCTAGTGGTTTCACGGCTCAACTGCTCGCAAATCAACTCTTTTCAAATTACACGAATGCAATTAATAGGAATGATGTACGCTTTCTGGCATACGAAGTTGCAGATCTTAACAGCAAGGCAGGACAGGAAGGTCTGGCCGCAATGAAGAAATTTGCTGACTTCAGGAAACTACACCCTGACTATACAGACACTTTTACACCGACTGTTATTCAGGATCAAATTTTTACTGGCAATGAGAGTGAGCGGGTAATCACGTTTAGGCTTGCTGAGGATGAGCACGGTACGGGAGTAGAGTCCGATCATTACAGCTTCGTCAAGCAAATGCGTTTGATCCCGGTTGAGAGAACGGTTGATCTTGATGATGGTGACGGCCCGCATGAAATAACCTTGTGGTTGATTGACACAGTTCAAGACGTTCAAAATTAAGCGTTTGTTACATCTCTAACCATAGGTGTTTGGGCGTAATATCGGTTATTTTTGCCATCTCTTGTACGTGATAGAATAAACATGAAATGAAAAAGCAAAAGCGTAATGGTTTTGTTCGAGTTTTCGGCTATTTGAGCGCTTTTACTATTCTGTCATCTATTCTAATATCTCTGATTCTAAATTCTTCTGTACTTGCTGTAGACACTTACACACTTACAGTTGACGGCAATGGCACAGCGTCAATCAGGGGCCCAGTAGTCCCCTCGAGTCCCAGAACGGTGTCATTCTCTCAAGACTATAATACGAATGCGAACCCGATAACTGGACATTATTCATTTACCGATGGTGATCCTAGCAGTGGAAGCGGAGATTACTGTACCTATATAATAGCAACCTCTAACGGGAAAAAAACGGATACAAGCGGTACCTTGGGCGTGACCGGTTCAGCCTCTAAATGCGGTAACCTCAATGGAAAGACTTATCAGATAACAATTACCGTTAATAGCCTGACAAAAACGGGTACATGGCTTGACCACAGCACTATATCCGTGGATGGCGTCGATTACACCGACCCAAAGATTGATGACAATCTGACTTTCACTGCTAAAGGCAGCGGCTGCGTAAACGGGAGCACTATTAGTGGCTTTTCCCACCAAGGCAACGATCCGGCCAATGCGACTGCAACAGTAAATCTTGAGCTTCTCAGCGGGAGCAGCGGAAACTGCACATCACAGACCTACAGCTTGAAGCTTTCTGATCCCAATAATCTATACAATGCCTACTTCGTCTGGCAAGATTCGACAACTATTTCAACTTCAGATGGTACTGGCGTCATATTTTTGAATACCGACCCCACAACAAACCTATACTTTGGCACGGCCGGAAGAAGTGGTGACGGTTCGTCGCCTAAAACTTGTCATGCATCCTCTATTGAAGCCGCTTTAGGGGTTACTACTGGGCAATTGATACTCAGAAACGGTAATCTGCATGAAGGTTGGCAAGATAAAATTTCAGGTGCAACTCTGAATAATATCGGAGGCTGTGAACAATCTGGGAAAATTTCTGTACAAATTGCAAGGGGTCCAAACGCAACCAAGGCTGGAGGTTCATCAGATGTTGCTAAGGGTGTGGGTTCCGGAGCACAGGGTGACGGTTCACAAAAACCCTCCTGTGAGTCCAAGGGTGGCGACTTTGCGTGGGGCATTTGTCCAATAGTTAGGATGGTTGATAGTGCTCTCAAATGGGTTGACGAACAAATTGAAGCTTTGCTTGAGGTTGATCAAAAGCCGTTTAACTCCGGTAGTGGTCTACAGCAGGCTTGGGCACAAATACGCAACATTGCATATATAATCCTGGTTCCGATGATGTTAGTTATGGTTATTGGCACCGCCCTCGGCTTCAGCTTTGTGGACGCCTACACTGTTCGGCGTGCCTTACCTCGTATGGTTATAGCCATATTATTCATTGCCTTGTCCTGGGAACTAACAACCTTTCTAATCACTGTCTCTAACGTTGTTGGGGCGGGCGTTATGGGAATTTTGACACTACCATTTAAAGGGGCTGCCTCCGCACTCGGGGCTGATTCAATCAGCCATCTTACCCTTTCGTCGCTGTTTGCTGGTAGTAATAATGTTGGTGGTTTCTTGGAGACAATTGCGGCTAGCGCTGCATTTGCTGTTGGTGCAATTGTCCTACTGTGGTTATTTGGTAGTGCTTTGCTTTTGGCGGCCACCCTTGCATTTATAGTTTTAGTGCTCAGACAGCTTTTTATAGTTGCGCTTGTGATTTTTGCCCCACTCGCCATACTAGCCTGGATTTTCCCTGGTAACGATAAGCTATGGGGTGCCTGGTGGAGTATGTTCTCTAAGCTACTGCTGATGTTCCCGCTTATAATGGCTCTGCTTGCTATTGGTCGGGACTTTGCCGTTATTATTCACCAAGGTGGCCTTGGAGATAATGATGCTGGAAGCGTTATAGCCAAGATTGCTATTGTGATTGCCTGGCTGGTCCCATACGCCTTAATACCACTAACCTACAGGTTTGCGGGTGGTGCGTACGCCTTTGCCACCGGTTGGGTTGGAGACAAAGGCAAGGGCATATCCGAGCGTCAGCGGAAAAAACGCGCCGAGCGGGTTCAGCAAAGGGCACAGAAAACACTGGCTGGAGAAGCTTTTAATTCCAACAGCAGGCTGGGCAGAACCTTAAACAGACCATTTCAAACCGCCGCTATGGCGGCAACAGGCCGGGGTGGTATTAATCCCTTGAATATGAAGAGTAAAATCAACTCCGTCAGGGGTGTAGCGGCAGGCTCTGAAATGGCGGAACTCGCGGATAAGAATGAAGACATTAAGGCAGTGTCGGTCGATGACCACTTGGCTGAAGCCACACAAGTAGCTCAAGGCAGAGCTCAGATACGAGACATGCTTCGCAATAGCCGCAATCGTGACGGTAGCGCAAGTCGATGGGCTACGGCTCAGCCACAAGAATTAGAAGAGGCTGTTTCGCAGGTACAAAGGGCACAACGTGCCGGTTCCACAACCGCTGTACGATCGGCAATGTCGGTAGCAAGAGCAGCTTCTGGTACAGGATACGGATCATCTTCTGATATGTATAAATCCATCATACAGGCAGCAGGTGGTAACAGGCAGCTTGAGGGTTCCTTACTAGCAGCCACTAGAAGCGCCTCAGAAAGGGCTAGACGACCAGACCTAGCCAGTGTTGGACATGTAGAGCAGGCCACGTACATGGACCAGGTTAGAGCCACAATGGGTACGGCTGATGAGGCCGACACGGACGCGCGAGTAAATGCATCAATGCGGGCTCGCTCCTTCGAGACATCCGGCGCACATGCTGCCGTGTCTGGCAGAACAGAAGCGGTAGGAAATATGTTAGTTGAGATGGGCAATGACTATAATCACGCCATCGAAACTGGTGACGTACAAATGGCTACTGAGGTCGCATCACAAATAACCTCAGTCCGTCAAGCCCAGTCAGCCGCAACACCAGACGTAAGACGACAAATTATGGGCATGCTTGATACTGTTGGGTTTGATGCAGACTCCGCCGAGAGTGTACCTCAACAATTGGGTGCTAGGATTGGTGGAATGGCGTACGGTGGAGGGGGACCAGAACAGCAACAAAGACTGGTTCAAGCAGCAATTCAACAAATTGGAACTCGAGCTGGAACGTACGATCAGGGTACTCTCGGCCGTACCCCAGAACAAATAAGGGCTGGTGTTCCAGAACCTCCACAACCTCCCACCCCATAATAAGTATTCTATAAAATGAATTGACTTATTATACAGCTTATGCTATTATATTTATATGTCAGAAACTCCACATCGTACCACCGAAACTACCCCCCCGGTACCGCCAGAATCAGCTCCAGTAGCGGCTCCTGAGTTACTTGCCACGAATATTGACGAGTCGGCACCAGCACTAAATGGGCTGCACAGGTTTGTATTAGCTTTCCGTTTGAGTTGGGCCACAGGGACCAGGGACAGTCGAGTAGCACGTGATAAAGTTGCTACAGAGACTGCTGCCGGGGCACAACTTATTCGAGGGTTTGGCACTCCCGCAGAGGATCGTAGATGGATCCCAACCAACCCCCTACAACTAACCACCGCTATACATCGACGCGGCCAAGCAAGGAAAAGCCGTAAGGCTGCTGTTGAAAAGTGGAGAATATCACAGGTTTATGGCACGAAGGAGACTCCTACTGAACCAGCACCTCCAAATACAGCCACGGAGACTCCTACTGAACCAGCACCCAAACATAGAAACAATCGCTCTACACAACTTGACTCTGAAGTTTGGGACAAAAGAAGGGAAAAAATTGCCGAAAATGATCGTCCTAAAGTCTATGATCCAGATAGGGCAACTGATCCAGAGCACCGTACCCGTCGATTTGAGAGTAGAGCAGAAAAAGGTGCTGCCCGCAGGTACAAAAGCCAGGATAGGGTAATTAACAGGCGTGAACGCCGCTTGCATAGGGCAGCGGAGGGTAATACTGTAATTGGCAAAGTTAGAAAACAGCTAATCAAAAGGTCAAACCGTAAGGTTGACGACCTGACTGAGCGCCTTAGAGGAACACCAGCACAGCGCGATGCAGTTGCAGAACCGTCGCGCGAGCCGGAGCCGACCCCATTTAGCCCCAGAACACCCGTAACACCAAGACATGAGACACCCAGAACAACCCCTGGGGTAACCGTACACCCTAAAGGAAAACTTTTTGGTAAAAAACTTCCGGACGGTACCCACACTCCAGTTTTTTACGAGGAAGACAGGCGCCGTTCGCGAAGAGACAATCCAAGGTCGATGCCCCGTCGTCAAGCCAGTCGGGAAGGCAATCGCGAAGACGATACGGCAAGGATGGTTAAGCAAACGTCAGATCTCCTAGAGGCAGTCGGAGCACGATTTGATTTTGCAAAAGTCCTAGACCTTGATACTAAGGTATACAAAGAGCTTGAGGACAGAGCCCATGACATAAAGGATCACCAGCCCGAAAAAACTATCGAGGATCCTAAACGCCCGGGCACAAGAAAAGTTCGACCAGACGTATTTAACCCAATTATCCGCGAGGTACGAACAAAGCAGATGCAAGAATTCTTGGCAGATATTTACAAGGATGAGCCGGTACACCCGGTAGTTGCTAACGCTCTCGATAAGGCGCTTGACCTTGCTCAAAACCTCCGCGACAGCTAACATACCCATTACGCTTCTTGATGGCTTGCCTAATATGAGAGATACTTATGTTTAGTGGCAACATATAAAGTTATTCAAGATATTGAGGCCGAGGATAAGTTTGTCGGCCCGCTGACCCTAAAGCAATTCATTTTTGCCGCTATTACCGTAGTGTCTGGCTATGTCAGCTTCTTGTTTATTAGCAAGCACGTCTGGTTTTTGGCTTTGCCGCTATTGCCAGTAATTTTTGTGGGTGGGTTTTTGGCCTTTCCGTGGGGCAGAGACCAGCCAACCGAAACGTGGTTGTTGGCTAAAATTCGCTTTTTCTTTAAGCCCCGTCTGCGCATCTGGGATCAGGATGGGGTAGAGGAGCTGGTTACTATTACTGCGCCAAAAAAAGTTGAAGAAGTATTGTCAGACAACCTATCACAAACAGAGGTCAAAAGCCGTCTGAGAGCACTGGCAGATACTATTGACAGCCGGGGCTGGGTGGTCAAGAACGTTAACGTGAACATGTTTGCCGACCCATCCTATGCTACTTCTGTGACGGATAGTGATCGGCTAGTGGGTGTTTCAAGCCTACCGCAAGCCGTACCAGCCGTGGACATCCGTGCTGACGAAGACATACTGGACGAAAATAATAACCCGAAGGCCCAAAAACTTGAACAGATGATCACCACTTCTGAAAAAGAGCACCGTCAAGAGATGATGGGCAAGATGCAGGCAGTTCGTGATCGTCAGACGGCACAACCAACACAGAATGGCCAAAACCAGCCACTATGGTTCATGGACGATCCAGCCAGTGGTCAACAATTACCAGCTGGTTATACTACCTTTAGCACCCAAACAGCTGCGCCTGGAAACGATTTGCCACAGGTTGCGCAGCAAGCAACCACCCTGTCTGACGAAGAAAAGGCGCTTTTGGACAAAGTGCATAAAGATAAGGCGGAAGAGGCCAGAACTAAACACAGTAACATGCGAGTTATTGAACCGTTTTCTTCTAAAAAACATCATCCAAAATCAACCGTCAAGAAAGCCGCACCCAGCCACCCGAAACCAGCGCCCCCCAACAGAGACACAAGCACTAGCGATAAGGGGACTGATCCTGCTATACTGGGACTTGCTGTTAACAACGACCGCGATGTGGCCAGTCTGGCCCGAGAAGCGAATAAAAAACGCCCTCCCGAACCGCCAGACGAAGTGGTTATTTCATTGCGTTAACTACTTCCCGTGAGCAATCACTTACGTAGGGTGGGCAAGTCTAGAATTTATGGACCCAAATGCACAGAATCAACATCTAAATAATGCTCCGCAAGGTGCGTCAGCTGGGCCGGCTATGCAGCCAGGTGTAACGCAGCCCATGGCCGTGCAGCCAAAAACTAATCAAAATAGCACTCAGAACGCTCTGCAGATTGCCGAAATTCGTGACGGCATTGTGATTATGAACGATGGTTCGTTTCGCTCGGTTGTGATGGTTAAATCGATTAACTTTGACCTGATGAGCCCTCAGGAGCGGGAGGCGGTGGAGTTTAGCTATCAGGGCTTTTTGAACTCATTATATTTCCCTGTTCAAATCTATATTCGTTCACAAAAGGTAGACCTTAGGCCGTACATTGAGCGCTTGGATAAAATTCGCTCCGAGCACGACAATATGCTGCTAGCGTTACTGATGGATGACTACATAACTTATATTGACCAGTTGTCGATGCAAACGAATATAATGGATAAGAAATTCTATGTAGTTATTCCGTATTTCTCGACGGTTGATGTTCAGAAAGCCTTAACGGCAACCAAAGGGCTCTTTAGTGGCATTGGTGCAATGTTCAGCACCAAGGCGCAGCACGTGACCATTAATGAGGCTGATCTTAGTAAGGCCAAGGATGAGCTCCGTAACCGTGTTCAGGCAATTTTGGGCGGTCTGATGCAGTGCGGCGTACAGGGCCTACCACTCGATACTCAAGAGTTAATTGAGCTGTATTACGATGCCTACAACCCAGATACTGCCACCCGGCAGGAACTCAAAAACTTTAACGACCTGTCAACACCGGTTGTTACCAAGGGTCAGGGTATGGCTCCACAGCCTAACCTCAATAGGGAGCTTCAGTAGTGGCCTTTGGCAAGAAAAAAACCAAGGTTGATCCGGTAACACTGGCTCAACAGCAACGGGTGCGCGAGGAGCAAGAGGTGGTCCAGGCCTTTCAAAAAGGCGTTACGGCCCTGCGCGATTTTATTGCGCCAAGCTCGCTCAAGTTCGAAAATGCCCTGTTTCACCTTGGCACACGTTTTGCCCGCACTTTTTACGTCTATGGCTACCCCCGTCAGTTATACACAGGCTGGCTATCGAGTATGGTGAACCTCGATGAGGTTATGGACTTATCTCTCTATGTCTATCCGGTTGAAAGCCAGGTGGTTATGGAAAATCTCCGTAAAAAAGTAACTCAGTTGGAGGCTGGTATACAGATTGATGCCGAAAAAGGTCGGGTGCGTGACCCGGGCAAGCAAGCAGCCATTATGGACGCCGAAGAAATGCGAGATAAGCTACAGGTGGGCGAAGAACGCTTCTTCCGGTTTGGTATGTACTTTACCGTTTATGGCAGCAGTTTGGATGAACTGGAGTTTGTGACACACAAAATTGAGTCTGTGCTTGGGCAGCAACTGGTCTACTCTAAGCCGGCTAGCTCGCAGCAAGAACAAGGGTTCAATAGCACCATGCCACAGTTTACAGATCAGCTACAAATTCGCCGTAACATGAACACTGGCGCCATTAGTACTACTTTTCCATTTACCTCAGCTGACCTAAGTCAGGACAACGGCATTCTGTATGGCATAAATATGCATAACTCGGGTCTAGTAATCTTTGATCGCTTTAGTTTAGAAAATGGTAATTCGGTAGTATTTGCAAAGTCTGGCGCCGGTAAATCGTTTACGGTGAAGCTGGAGGCTCTGCGTAGCCTGATGTTTGGCACAGAGATATTTATTATTGACCCGGAGAATGAGTACCAGCGTATGGCTGACGCGGTTGGTGGAGCATATGTAAAACTCAGCCTCAATTCGCCGACTCGCATCAACCCATTTGATCTGCCTAAGGTTGTTGATTCGGAGGAGGCAGACAATGCGCTTCGAAGTAATCTTATTACACTGCATGGACTACTACGCCTGATGATGGGAGGTGCTCAGACGCAAATGGTGGGAGGCAGCGCCACAGCAATACCTGCATTGAGCCCGGTAGAAGAAGCCGATTTGGATGCCGCCTTGATAGAAACCTATGCCAAAGCCGGCATCACCAATGATCCTTTAACGCACACCGGTATGCCACCAACAATCGCTGATTTGTACGATACCTTACTACACATGGGCGGTACTGGGCCGCAATTAGCCCAACGTTTGAGGAAGTATACTTCTGGAACATTTGCCGGCATTTTCTCACAGCAGTCCAATATCGATATCAACAATCCATTAGTAGTCTTTAACGTACGCGACCTCGAGGACGAACTACGCCCCGTTGCAATGTATATTATTTTGAACTTTATTTGGAACAAGACTAAAACTGATCAGAAGAAGCGCATTTTGATTGTTGATGAGGCCTGGCAGCTGCTGAAATATGAGGATTCGGCTAACTTTTTGTTTAGCCTTGCTAAGCGTGCCCGCAAATACAATTTAGGTCTGACTACAATTTCCCAGGATGTCGAAGACTTTATGGGTAGTCGTATGGGGCGAGCTATCGTGGCTAATGCTTCTATGCAAATCCTGCTTAAGCAATCGCCGTCAGCTGTGGCAGTGCTGTCAGAGGTCTTTCGTCTGACCAGTGAAGAATCAAAGCGCCTTAGTCAGTTTCCAGTGGGACAAGGTTTATTCTTTGCTGGCCAAAATCATGTTCACATTCAGATTACTGCTAGCCCAACTGAAACTGGACTGATTACCACCAACCCTCAGCAAGTGCAGGAAATCGCCCAGCAAGGCGAGATCACTCAACCACAAGGTACCATTGACCTTAGTAACAGATTAACTCCTGGGGTATAATAAAACCATAAACTTGTTCAGAGACAAACATGGCCCTAAAACTAGAAGATAGACCTGATAGCGACAACGATAATGGCAAGCCTTCGTGGATGACCAATCTGTCTGATTTTGATGATTGGGAAAAGGAACTCGCAGAGCCCTCAGAGACTGATGACAGCTCGTCTGAAGGACAACCTAGTAAAAGCAAGGTTAGCAGTCCTGAAGAGCTAAAGGATGCTGAGAACAGTGCAAAGCAGCCCTCGCAAGACAGTTCTCCGGAGGACGAGCTCTATTCTGGTGACGAAGGGCCAACGGGCAAACAGCGGATTAGGGCTACCCTTACAACCAAGCGTTTGGTGGGTGGTGGTGTTGGTGCGCTCGTTACGTTGGGTGTCTTTGGTGCGCTAACCCTTTCCTCGGGACCATTGCAGTTTGTGCACATTGCTCAGCTTTTACAGCGTTTTCATTTTGGTTCTATGGAGGACAACGGCAATAGTCGTCTACTAAAACTCTATAAATACGCCAAGAACGCTCAGGAAGGCAATGCGGCAAATGTGCGTCTTGGGGTGTTCGAGAAACGTGTGGCCTTAAGTTTGGATGCCAAGTTGGAAGAAATTGGGGTAACAAAAAAGTATGGTGGCTTAACACAGCAATATGCTGGAGTAGAGATAGACCCGGTAAAATTCAGTCAGAGCGAAGTCGGAAAAGACATAGCAAGAAACGGGGACCCCGAAGTGGTTAGGAGCTGGTTACAAGAAAAATACGGGGGCACGGTTAGTATTGTTGAACATCCAGGAGGTAACTCAACTTTTCTTGTTGAGCCGGACAGTGGCTTTTTGGGCTATAGTAATCGATCGTTACGTGCCCAGAACAAACTTCTTCTCGCTGATATTGGTGAGGATGGAGTAGTTGGATCTGTCGAGGCGAGAATTATGGGTAAGCGTGATGCGGTGTCTTGGCACTTTATGAAAAAAATTGACGCTAAGATTAGCGGCACACTCGATGACTTTATAACAAGCCAGCTGAAGAAGCTTTTTCAGAATGGTGAAGACCCGGTTGCCGCAACGGCACAACCAAAAAAGGATACCCAAAGCGGCGAAACTACCACAGATCCTGCAAGTACAGACGCTGCTACAGGCGTGTCTGATGAAGGGCAGAGAGCCAAAGCGGCAACTACCGCCGGGGAAGGGCTCACAAACAGTGCTAAAGAACCGGGCTATATTTCTCAATTCTTTGACACGACAACCGGCAAGCTAGTGGGCGGAGGAACCGCTGCAATTGGTCTCTTTTGTGCGATTAAAGCGCTTGGGGACAACGTGGATAGTATTCGTCACGATATGGTGGTTCTCCCGCTCATCCGGCAGGGAATGTTGGCTATCTCTCTGGGAAACCAGGTTATGAATGGGAAGGATGTCGACATAAAGCAACTTGGCGTTCTGGCCAAACAATTCAACGACCCGAAAAGTGGTTCGTGGTCGGCTGCAAAAAGTATTCAGGCGGAAGAAGGAAAAGATCCTACAGGCAAGGATATACCCAAATCAGCAAGTATTAAGGAGCTACAAAATAACGGCTTCTTTGGGGGTGTGTTGGGGGATATTTTTGGAAGCTCATTCGCTGGATTTACCTGCGATGCGGCAGGTAGTTTTATAGGACAGGCGTTTAGCATGACTATTGGCTTGGTAACGGCACCTGCTTTGACCGCAATTGGGTTTGGGCTCGCTCAAACTGATATAGCCAAAGAGGCGATTGTCGGGCTAGTGCAGTGGCTCGCCGGCACCCCGATTCCAACACTGGTGTTTGGCCCAGATTATGGCAATTTCATCAATTATGGCGCGCGTTTAGCATCAAACGATGCTGCTCTTTCGCTGGGTGGTGTTAACTTATCTGATGCTCAGTCTACTGCCCTGCGCCAATATAGGCTAAATACACAGAAGGATGATATGAAAAATCAGTCCTTCGCTGAACGTGTTTTTGACCCTTATTCGCCAGACTCGCTGGCCGGTAAGATCATAGACAACCAATCTACGAGCGTTAGTACTGGTGTGGCGAACATGTTCAGCTCCATTATCAATCCAACCAAGCTGTTTAGTAGTTTTGGTAGCATATTCTCAAACCGTGTAAATGCAGCGGCTTCTAGTGGCTACGATTACGGTTTTCCCGAGATGGGCTTTAGTCTAGATGATTTGAATAATTCTACCTACGAAGATCCGTATGCAAACGCCGATAATGCTATTTCAAGTATAAAAGGTAATTGGACAAAATATAGTGACAGGGCTAAGGCCTGTTTTGGGGTGAACTTATCAAAGGATGGTGATGTCAGCACAGACCTATCTGCCAAGATTGATCCACTAAAAACAACGGGTGAGGGTGCGTATCCCCAAGACTGTGCTGATCCAAGTCCGGAGTGGACAAGCATACGGTTCTACATTCTGGACACCAAAACAGCCGAGGCCGCCGACTGCTACGAAACCGGGGACAGCCAATCTTGTACCAATGTCGGTTTTGGAACTACTTCTGGTACTGCTGATACCGGTATGGCTACCAGTGCCAATACCTACTTCTTGGGCGACTCTCTAACTGAAGGTATGCGTGATGCAGGTAACTTGGCGCAATCTCTGCAAGCCCAGGGTTGGAGCTCTACCATAATGGCCACGTGTGGTCGTCCCTTAGCTGGAACGGATACCTACAGTAGTTGTGACGCGCCCCCAATTCAAGCATATAGGGGGTTAGGCGAAGTGGATCAACCGGCCGATCAAGCTGCTATTAAAAGTGCTGGAGTCGTAGTGGTTGGCCTGGGTGCTAACGATCCGGGTAGTGCAACTTTTGGAGACGACGTAAAGGCCATGGTAAGCAAAATTAAAGCACTCAATCCAAATGTAAAAATTTACTGGATTAACTTGTACTCATCAAACAGTAACGCGCCGGCCTATCAGGCTATGGACGCTACTCTTAACAGTCTTGCGTCAACAGATGGCTTTACGGTTATTGACTGGGCTAGTATTGCGGGGCAATACCCTCTAGACGGAGGCGTGCACCCCAGTGGTAACTATGACAAGATGACAAATTTGGTTGTTAGCAAGCTAGGGCAAGCGCCATGAAAAGATATGCATCGTTATTAGCAATTGTCTTAATGTTAACTCAGATATTTGTTCCTTTGCATACTGCGCACGCACTTACCGACGACCAAATCAAAGCCCTTCAGTCTGGTGTTCACTATTTCAATACGGAGGTGGATGCGGCGGGTTGCATAACCAGTGGTAGCGCTACTGTTTTGGCCGGAAATACTAATGCCGAAAAGGTGTGGAATTATCTCACACAGAAAATGGGTCTTAATTCCGTGCAAGCTTCTGGAGCTATGGGAAACATGGAACAAGAAGGCGGGTTTAATCCCGATGCTCTCAATCCCGATAGTGGTGCCTTCGGTATTGTCCAGTGGCTCGGTGGAAGAAAACAAGGCTTGCAAGATTTTGCCACACAGCAAGGGAAGCCTATTAATGATCTTGGTTTGCAGCTTGATTATATGAAACAGGAGCTCGAAGGCTCATACAAGGCATCGGTGCTGGATCCACTAAAGGCCGCAACGACTCTTGAGGATGCTGTACGTGTGTGGCTAGAGCATTATGAAGTACCTTGCTCACCTCCCGGATCAGCATGTGACCCAGAAATGGCTATACGCCTGCCCAAGGCTCAGAGTTATATGACAACCTTTGGCTCGGGTACTCCCGCGTCGGGAAGTCCATCAAGCACCACCAGCACGTCGTCATGTACGAGTGGCTCGGGTGCAGGTTCAGGTGATATTCTTAAAACTGCTCTTGGTCTGGCTTGGCCAGATAACGGACATGGGAATGACTGTAGCGCTGCTACACCGGCCTTTATTGCTGCTCATGAACCGATATACGGATCTGACGACTCAACACACTGTACTGGTTGTGATGTTTTTGTGAGCACAGTGATGCGCACTTCAGGTGTCGACCCAGACTATCCTACGTTTCAAACGTCCGTGCAATTGCCCTACATCATAAGTCATCCAGAAAAGTACCAAATTATAGGTACGACTAATGGCGACAACCTTGACCCTTTGTTACAGCCAGGTGATATTTTGGCATATTATGTAAAGAACCCGGACGGCTCAATAGATGGCCATACTTTGATATATACTGGACCACTCCCAAGCGGCTACAATATGGTAGATGGCTCAAACGGTGGTCACGTGCCACAGTCTGGTCACTGGGGCAGTGGCGGCTGGAATGCTACCTATACAATAGCTCGGGTAATTAAATAGGTTTTCAACTATGGAAGCAAAACAACCATTCTACTTACAAAAGCGCAACTGGATTGTAGCGGTGCTGCTTATCATATTTGTTGTGGTGGTGTCTTACGTATCAGGGACGGGGATTCTTACTGTTAGCTTATCGGGTTCCACCACAAAAGAACTAGCCACTAATCTCACAAACCAGGACAGTGGCAAATCATCAGAAATTAAAACAAGTTCCAGCTTTTCCAAGTATTTACCAAAGAGCAGTTATGAAATCTTTTCCAAAGATACATCTGGCAGCTTTTTTGCAGTTGCCAAAACCAAAGGCTTTCTACAAAAAACAGCCGTAGATGGAAAACTTGTCCAAGAAAAAAGCCGTGCGTTTATTGGAAATAATCCTCGCACCTGCTCTTACTACGTAGGTGGAACCCTGTACTCATATTACTGCAACGATTCTTTTACGAACGTAGTTATGCACGTTCCAGCAACCGCATCGCTTGCTACCTATATTTCCAAAAATACCAAAATTGGAGTCGATGGCTCCGTAGAGGGAACAGCCAACTTGGGTGGCAAAACGTATTTGCTGCTCAGGTCCCCGGCCACCGAAGGCACATCAAAGCCAACACACACCGCTTATTCAGCGGGCAGTAACTTTTCCCTAATTAATCCTATACCCCTTAAAGATTTAGATAATTCTGCAGTGTATGAAATCGCTACTTTTCAGGACGGCTTCTTGGTCTACAACGCGCCAAAGAATGATTATTGGTACTATGGGCAGGGTTTTAGTAATCCGCGTCACTTGCAAGTTCCCGGCCTTAAAGACCCCTCCTTAAAGCGCCCTCTGGTTGGTTTCAATAAAACAACTTTGGTTATTACACGCTCCAACAAGTCCGATTTTGAAAACCACGATAATCCAAACAATAAGATTGGCAAAGTCAAAACACAAGTCGACATTTATGAGAATGGTGCCTTTAAAACAGTGGTCTTCGACCAGAAGTTAGACAATTTTTTCACAGGACTTGAACCCTGCGGGCAAGACTTGATTTGCATGATTAGTAATAAAAAGCTTTATGTGTATGACATAAGTGGTGACAATGCCAAACTCTCCTACGGCGTAAATGGTGTGGATTATATATATACGGCCGCAAATCAAACACTCTTAATTCGCGATAAGGATATTTTGAACTTCAATGCAGCCACTGCTAACGGGTATGTCGAATATAGTTTTGGTAGCTACGGTTATTGTGGTCTGCAACGAGATACCGATAATGGCTATATACTTTGTGTATCTGGTATTAGTGGTGTTCCTTCGGCATTATATATTGACCGCACAAAAGACAATACCGACAATATTGATAAAAAAGTAGGGAAACTGGGCGAATCAAAAGAGGTAAAAAGCGTCTCTGCCTATGGCAAATTTATCTATATTGTACCCAACCTCGGAGATTTGGTTTATAACAGAAGTATCAAGGGCTACGACTACGACCCAGCCGTCAAAAAGAGTGTCGCAAGTAAAATAAACCAAACCGTTGATGAATTAGGTATGGATAGAAGTTCGTACACCGTTATTAATACCCTGCACCCGTAAGTTCTTCAGTTGCTGGTTGGGATGATCGTGCACTTATCCATGAAGTGTTGGACGACGATGTCAGCGTCGGTGGTAGTTATAAAAGTTTGGTAGTTCTTGAGAAACTTGGTTAGGTAGCGGCGGCGGCGGCCATCCAGCTCACTAAACACGTCGTCTAGTAATAAAATTGGTTTTTGGCCACGTACTTCCTCAAGCAATTTGAGCTCTATAATTTTAAGAGCCAGTAGAAGCGTGCGTGATTCGCCGCGAGAAGCAGTGCTTGCGGCTGGATGGCCGCCCAAGCTGACCTCCATGTCATCACGGTGGGGGCCATAAGCCGTAAAACCCCTCAGATAATCAAGCTCGGTGCTGGCCTCAAGCTTTTTGAGTAGCTGGCTGGCGTAGGTTTTGCTAGACCAAGGACTGGTGTATGTAACTTCAACTGTTGGCTTGCCGCCGGATAACTTTTGGTACGTATTGGAAAGTGCTTCATTAATTTGCTCCACTAACCCGTATCGAAAGCTAGCAATTTGACCACCAAGCTCACTAAGTCTCATATTCCAAGCAAATAGTTGATCTCCGCTGGCTTGACCCTTTTTTAGCAAACTATTGCGCTGGCTCAGTGCACGCTTGTAGTCGCGCCGCAATTTTCCATACCCAGAGATGGTTTGTTCCAAAATATCATCCAGATAGTCTCGGCGGCGCTCCGGTTGACCGTTAAGTAAACGGAGGTGTTCTGGCTCAAACAAAACCACTGGCAGTGTCTTGCCTAGCGGCAATCGCCGGTAGATCTGTGAATTTATATCAAAGGTTTTGGTGGCGGGTTCTTGTTGGTTATCTATTTTGAGAATCCTTTGTCCAGTCTCTGTACTCGCCTCTAACCTGGCCCAATCTTTATCAAATTGCACCAAATCTCGCGCACTTTTAGTGCGGTACGAAGTACCGCGGGCCACCACTAGAATCGCTTCCAGTAAATTGGTTTTGCCACTGGCGTTTGGCCCTACCACAATGTTTACGCCATCACCAAACTCAAAAGCGCTGTCCTTATAGGACCGAAAGTTCTGTACCCTAATATCGTGAATCATTATCCTTATTGTAGCCCGGGCGCTTAGCTTTTGAGCGGCATAATGATGTGCAGGTAGTCAGAGGTTTTCTTGTCCTTGATTACACAGGGTTCTAGCTTGCCGTTAAAGCCAATTATCACTTCATCGCCAGTCAGAGCATGTAGGGCATCCAGCAAGTATCGGGAATTAAGCGTAATGTCACCGCCACCAGCAACTTCAGCCGAGGCACTGGCGGTATTCTCACCAAGCTGTGAAGCAACTGATCGAATACTAACTTCTTTGGCTTTATTGTCGACATGTACGGTCACACTGCCGGCACTTTCGCGGGCAAATAAGCTTGAGACTTTGGTGATGTTAATAAACTCAGCTTTGTTAACCGTAGCACTGGTAGCAAAACTGGTCGGGATTAATTTACGGTAGTCAGGGTAATTTCCTTCAATCAGGCGAGCTACTAGCTCAACGTCACCAACCCGAAACAGAACTTGCTGGTCATCATGAACCACCTCAACCTCGCCCTCAAAGTCAGATACAATTCTGAGCAAATCTTGCATGGCTGAAGCGGGAATGAGCAGTGAAATCTCTTGCTTGGTTTTCATAAGTTGTTTTTCGGCCAAGCGGTAGCTATCGGTGGCAACCAACGTAATCTCGCCATCATGGCTGTAGATGTAAACGCCGGTAAGAGTAGGGCGAGCTTCGTCCCCTGAAGCGGCAAAAATGGCTTGTTGGAGGGCTTTTTTTAGGATTTTAGCGCTCAGGGTCCATTGGTTACCTTTGCTAATCGCGGGCATAACAGGGAACTCATCGGCTGAAACACCATTGATAACAGACTGGTACTTGTCGGTGTCGATGTGCAGTTTTAGACCATCTAACTCAAGGTCGATAATTCCTGCTGGCAAACTAGTTACAAAGTCTTGGGTTAACCTAGCTGGCACGGTAATTGAACCCTCTTCAGATACTTTTGCACCCAAGTAGTGAGTAATGGCAATGTCGAGGTTGGTGGCAGCCACACTCAAGCGATTTCCGACGGTTTTGATGATCACATTGGAAAGTATTGGCAAGGTACTACGCCCACTAGCTACACGGGCTACGGTATTAAGCGCTTTGGCTAGGTTTTCTTGAGTTACTTGTAGCTTCATTAATATAAGTCCTTTATAAATATAAGATTTAATTTAGTAGACATAGTAATAAAGGGTGTGGGTAATAGGGATAACCTAGATTTTACAGAGGCCAAACCAGAAAAAACAATGTGGAAAGTTGTGGGGAAGGATGTGTAAGAAGCTCGGAAAACCTCCGTAGTTTTACGCAGGCCCAACTTGCTCCAAATCTGGCGTGTGTACAAATTGCCTAGTTGCCCACAATACTGCCACAACCACATACACAGACTGTCCACAGACTTACGCATACAAACGCTCCTTAATTTCGGAGATAGCAGCCCGAATATCGGCATCAAAAGCCGACTCTTTTTCAATTTTTTCTACCGAGTGAATAGCGGTGGTGTGGTCTTTGCGGCCAAGTTCGTGAGCGATTTTTGGAAAACTAAGGTGCAACTCACTCCGGAGGATATACATGGCAATTTGGCGTGGCACCACTATATCTTTGTCGCGTTTTGGGCCCAAAATCTCGTCCATGGAGACCTGGAAATAACGGGCTGTGCGCTCAATAATTTGCTTCGCACTAATGTGCTTTGGCCGAGTCTTGGTGCTGCCAAGCAAACTTGTGGCGATGTTAATGTCAGGATCAAGTCCACGCATTTCACAAAACGCTAGCAATTGGTTAAGAGCACCCTCCAACTCACGGATATTGGTCTGAATATGAGTCGATAAGAACTCTACGACGGCCTGAGGCAGTGATACATCGTGGCTAGTTGCTTTGGTCTGCAAAATAGCGCAACGCGTTTCAAAATCAGGCACTTGCATGTCAATACTCATACCCCACGCAAAACGAGATTTGAGTCGGTCCTCTAGCGTAGCGATATCACGCGGTGGTTTGTCGCTGCTAATAATAATCTGTTTGTTAGCCTGATAAAGCGCATTAAAGGTATGGAAGAACTCTTCCTGTGTTTTGTCTTTACCGGAAATAAACTGAATATCGTCGAGGATTAGTACATCGGCGTTACGGTAGTATCCAGCAAAATCAGTGTTTTTCTTGAAACGCACTGCGTCAATAAACTCTTGTACAAACTGCTCAGTTGAAACGTACAGAATATGGGCATTCGGTTTCTTGGCCACAATAGCATTACCAACCGCTTGAATAAGGTGGGTTTTGCCAATACCCACACCACCGTACAAAAACAGCGGATTGTATTTGGTGCCTGGGTTTTGGGCAACGGCTTGGCAGGCGGCATAAGCTAACTCATTACCGGAACCTACCACAAAGTTTTCAAAGGTATAACGCTCGTTTAAGCCTTGTCGGTAGGTGTGAGTAAGGCTGCTCTTGGCGGGTCTGTTGATCCTATCCATGCCTGTTAAAACTATCGGCTCGTCAGTAATTGGCTTTTTGTTGGTAACGGCCAAAGAGTGAATCTTATATTCAATTTGCTTGGGCTCAACACCGTTTTTCTTGAGAGTGTCAGCCACTAGTTGATTAAACTTGTGCTCCAGCTGCTGCTTTACAAAGACGTTCGGTACGCCAATGACCAAAAGCTCGTCTTGCTGTTTTAAGAGGCGGGTATTTTTGAACCAAGTTACATAGCTGGCGCGCGATACAGATAGCTCAATCTCTCCTAGAACCGCTCGCCATAAGCCATCTTGCATGTCCAAAAACTCCCTCGTTTCGTTTTCCTGTGTCCTTACTATATACAAAAGACGGCGAGTTTTCCACAAGTTTATCTCTGGAAAATTTATGTGTACATAGAAAACCTCCAACCAGATGAAATGTTATACACATGCTAGACCACTATCTTGAAATCTGTGGAAAATCCTTGGCGGATGGTGGAAAACTTGCTAGGATTAGCGGGGTAAATATTGTTAATTTAACGCCGCCCACCAAACGTTAATGACTTTGGGCGGAGTCAAGGATTTTATGCCTAAAGGTACCCACCAACCCAAAAAACGCCAACGCGCCAAAGAACACGGTTTTTTAAAGCGCATGTCTAGTAAGGCTGGTCAACGCGTTCTAAAGCGCCGCCGCAACAAGCAGCGCGCCAAGGTTTCTGCGTAGCACGTATCAAAACCTAAATTAAGAAGCTGCAAATATGATTGCCTCGAGTCATCGTTTTCACGGACGTGCCAGCCTAAAGCCAGTATATGAGCGAGGTCGCACCGTACGTAGTTCGGCATTAGCTCTGCGCTACGCAGCTAACACCCGGCGGGGTAAATACCGTGCTGCCGTGGTGGTCAGTAAGAAAGTTCATAAATCTGCCGTGGCCCGCAACCGTATTCGCCGCCGCATCTACGAAATTATTCGTACCGAACTGTCGGCCGACACACCAGCCTACGATCTGATTGTTACCGTTTTTAGCGACAAAGTAACCGACTTATCGCCAGAAGCATTACGTAACGAAGTTGGTGGTTTACTGGCTCAGGCCCAGATAGTAAACAAGCCTGCGGGCAGCTAACTAACCCCTGTGGTATCATAGAGCGAAGGAGTTTCCCATGTTCACTACCCTCATTGTCAGACCCATTTTTAATCTGCTGATTCTAATCTATGCCTTGCTCCCTGGCCACAACTTCGGCCTGGCCATCATTCTCTTTACCATTATTGTTCGCCTACTTATGTGGCCGTTGGTCAAAAAACAGCTCCACCAAGCCAAGGCCATGCGTGAGCTGCAACCAGAGATCAAGAAGGTCAAGGCTGCCGCCAAAGGGAACCGTCAGAAAGAATCGGCCATGCTGATGGAGCTCTACAAAGAACGCGAGATTAGCCCGTTTGGCAGCATTGGGTTGGTGTTACTACAGATCCCTATCTTTATTGGACTGTATAGCAGTATTCACAGAATAGTGTTGAATCCCAGCTCCATAATTACATTTTCGTACTCCTGGGTGCGTCACATTGCTTGGATCCAACATCTAAGTAAGGATATTCACCAGTTTGACGCCACGTTATTTGGGGTAATTGACCTCACTCGGGCAGCCATCAACAAAGGCGGCGGTATTTACTGGCCAGCCATGTTTATTGTGGCGGGTAGTGCCATTGCCCAATACTTCCAGAGCAAGCAGCTACTTCCAGACGACAAAGAGAAGCGCAGTCTACGTACTATCCTCAGAGATGCAGGCAAAGGCAAGCAATCTGACTCATCAGAAGTAAATGCAGCAGTTGGCCGCAGTACACGCTATTTGCTGCCGGGTATGATCTTTTTGATCACGGTTAACATTGCCTCTGCTTTGTCGCTGTACTGGCTGACTAGCGGAATTGTTGCCTACATTCAGCAATCTCGAGTGCTTGGTCGCGACGAAAAAGAAATGGAAGTCGTGGCCGACAAAAAAATCGGCAAGGAAGTGATCGAAGGCGAAGTAATTCCTCCTAAACCAAAAAACAAAAAGAAGAAAGCCTCTGCTAAAAAAAGGAGGAAATGATGGAAGAATCCATTTTATATGCCAAAAAATACCTGGAAGACCTGTTGTCTTTCTTTGGGCTCAACACCGATGTGTACGCCACCAATAGCGACGATGAAGTGATTGAACTCCATGTGCCGTCTACGCACCTAAACGGATTTCTGATAGGCCAACGCGGCGACACCATGCGAGCCATGCAGTTTATGGTCAGTAATGCACTCAAGAACAACGACTACGAAGTAACACGTGTAAACGTGGATATTGCCGATTACAAGAAGCAGCGAGCTGATAGGCTGAGCGACGTAGCCAAAGAATGGGTAGATGAAGTCAAGAAAACTGGGAAGCCCATGGATTTGCAACCCATGAACGCGGCAGACCGCCGCACGGTACACAAATTAGCCGGCGAAAACGGGTTAGTGACCGAATCTGTCGGCGAAGGCCGCGACCGCCACATTGTGCTGAAGCCTTCGGAAGAGTAGACCTTCATTAAATTTAGATGAATATTTAAGTACATGTCCGTACAACACTGGACTATGTTTTATAATATGGACATGAAAAAGTCTATGACAACAATATTTTTTCTTACCTTAGCTACGATAGATATTGCAATTGGTGCGCTTGTTTTTATGGCAAATTACCACCATTTACCAAAGCACCTTGATGATATAGCGGAAAGTGCAATAACGAGATATCTTTATAGAGTGTATGGTCAACAATTCTCGGCTAACCTGGACTTTACAGGTAACCTCGAATATACACTTATTCGAAGTCAGAATAGAATAACCACCTCACCTGCGCACAAGAAATGACGCCAAGACTACGGTGGCTATATGTATTTATCTGACAGGAATGTGGCGGTGTCGGCGATACAGGACTGAATTACTACCCTCATGTGTACCGTCGATCGTATAAAACAGGCCGGAAGCTGTTTGGGGATGTTTGCGAGCCAATTTTCGATTGTACTTTGCTTCTAAACGCATACGTAAGGCGTGTGATTGTCTTGCTACGTTCATTGTTTATCTCCTTAATCTTCTTTGCCTCAGGCAGCCTAGTGGCTGGCGGGAGGGAGCAGGATCTGTGATGCTGCCTCCAGTCAGCGTTCGGCTGCCGGTACCACAATACTACGGAAGCGTCCTTGAGAAGTCTGTTAGTAATATCACAGTTATTCAGTTGGGGCAGGACTACACTCTACGCATTAAACAGGAGGATTTCATATGCTATTGTGGGTCGCAATTATCGTCGTTGTTCTCTGGTTGTTGGGGTTGCTTGGACATATTGGGGGCGGGCTCATAAACCTTCTCCTGGTGGTGGCGCTAATACTCTTTATTGCCAGTATTTTGTCTGGTCGCCGCGAAGTTTAGTCCAAGTCGCCAAGTACTTCTTGGTAAACGGCTAGAGTTTGTTCGGCTGTCTTTTGCCAGGAGTATCTTGCTGTCCGCTGTTTACCGAGCTCGCGCAGCTTCTTTGCCCTTTCTGGATTGTCGATAACTTTTGCGATGGCTTTGGCAATTTCGCCTGAGTCGTAAGGGTCAAAGTATTCAGCAGCGTCACCATAGACCTCAGGCAGGCATGTAGCATTGCTGGATACCACTGGTGCGCCCTCCAGCATGGCTTCTAGGCCCGGCAGGCCAAAACCCTCACTCAAGGAAGGGAAGACGTATGCTGCGGTGTTCTGGTACAGCCATCTGAGCTGGCCTT
>CAZVJS010000007.1:0-7754 GCA_964627365.1 uncultured Candidatus Saccharibacteria bacterium
CACAACACTTGGCTCCTCAGACTTTCCAGACAAAATGAGGATAGGTGTCAAAACGCCTTGCCTACGCAAATCCTTGCAGACCTCCAGACCACTGCGTTCTGGCATGGTTATATCAAGCACGATTGCGTCATATGGGTTACGGCTGGCCATCCGAAAACCTTCTTCGCCGTTGCAGGCTGTATCTGCCAAGTAGCCAGCGTGTTTTAACTTAATAGACAGGACTTCGGTCAGCTGACTATCGTCGTCAACTAACAGCACTTTACTGTAAGCTCCAACTTTCATACTAAGAATATAACATGGCTTGCCTGTAAAGAAACTATTATTTCATGCAATTGGCAGCCAGAGGCCAAACACACTACCAGTGGTTTGCGGCTCGTAGTAGGCATCACCACCATGAGCCATGGCAATACTTTTGACCACAAATAAGCCTATGCCATTGCCATCCGGCTGTTCTTCCCGGGCATTTTGAGCCCGATAGAATTTTTCAAACAAATTTTTCTGTTCGTTTTTAGGTACCCCCATGCCCTGGTCGGCAACCTCAAAGTGTACTTGTTTGTTATCTTCTAACAGAGTAATAGTGACGGTTGTCTGCTCTGGGCTGTACTTGATGGCGTTTTCAATATAATTCGTCATGGCCTCGTTAATCTTGGGAAGGTCTAATTCGGCTTGTATGGGTGCAGCCGGTTTATTAAACACCAGCTTAATGTGTTTTTGATCGGCTAGAATTGAGGTTTGTTTGAGTACTCGTTCTACCACTTCCTGCATAACAGCCGGCGATTTATTTGGTATGAGATGTCCAGCCTGAATGCGAGCAATACTGAGCATATCTGCTACTACCGAAACTAAGTGCTCACTGCTCGCTTCGGCTAATTCAGTTAAACGATCCTTCTCTGTTTTGGTCAGCGACCCAGGCGGATTATTTAGCATCTGAATTGCTTCGTGGACCGATGTAGCTGGTGTCCTGAGTTGATGTGATGCCATAGATATAAAGTCATCTTTAAGAGCATCAAGAGTTTTGAGCTCTTTATTTGCTTTTCGTAACTTGGTCGTTGCTCGTAATACCTCTTGGTGCATCGTATCGGCGAAGTGGGAGATCTGTTCGTATTTTTTAGCATTTTCTAGAGCCACATCAAGGTTCTTGGCACCAATTCGAAGCAAATCAATATCTTTTTCGGTGTAGACACGGCCATTATTTTTGGGCCCAAACAAGACCAGCCCCCGTGGTTTATCACGCGGCCCAAGCCGAAGCACGAGTGATATATCGTTGGCCACAAGACTTGGCGGAACTGCTTCGGGCGTTAAATTGTCCTTAGCTACTGGGTTGGTAGCCACGTTTTTTAAGTCACCAACCAGTTCGGAAATTGATGGCGGTGAGCTGGCGTGCTGGGCGATTTTCTTATGCACCCTGCCAGCATCGTTGAATACTAAAAAGTAGAAGCGTGACGGCTTAATAGCACCTTTTATAACGTCCAGGCTTTTCTGCATAATATCGTCAATATTGGTGTTTGCCACTAATGTATCTGATAGCACATCCAGGGTGGAGCGCAGGTCGTACTCGTCCTGATAAAAGATGCGTCGGGTCAGCTTGGCAATAAACTGTTGGATTGAGTGGAAGGTTAATCCTACGAAGATTGTCGGCGGAATGAGCCAAAGCAACTGGGTATTATTCTTGATGAGTGTAACATCGCCCCCAGTTATGAATGGTGCACCTAGACCAATAATAATGAGCGAATATATGCCCGCCACGATACTTATAGTCGCGATAAAGCCAATCGTACGTGCGATGGCTAAGCGGATCTCGAAAAGTTTATGCTTTACGATTGCGTAGGCTGTTGTACCGACTATGAATAAGAGAGACAGTTCTCCAACGATACTGGAAATGCGACTGGAACGGTGGGTAATAAGTAAAAAGAAGCCAGTAATTACATTTACGGCTAGCGCTATCCCAAGCCCTCCTAGCACAAAGACAATCTGCTGACGCTCTTTAGGACTGACGTGACGTAATTTTCGGAGCAAAATTACAAACGCGCCAATAAAGGCACCTACCACGTATACAGTTTGTATGGTGTACAAAATACCAACATTTGTAGGTGTTGCGGTTCCTGACTCGTTTGTGACGGCCGGAACCAGCCAAGGCGTTAGTGAAAGGATCATGAATGTTAGGGCAGGAACCAGAACTATGTAGTGGAAGCGGCGTCGGATAGGGCGCAAGTTAACTGGAAAATACCGACTAAAATACAGGAGTGAAGGTGCCATGAGCGTGCCGAAAAATAGGGCAAGCCTGAGGGACCATAAACTTAAACTATTGTCGCTGACAATGTCGGCAATGGTCAAAAAAAAGATCCAAAGGCCCAAGCTCACTGCCAGAGCACTAAATGTTTGATGTATACGATTTTGGCTGTTTTTGGTTATTGTAACGAGCCCAATGCCCCAAAGCCCTACAATGGTAATCGATGCAAAAAATATTTCGGAAAGCATAATCTTTTTCTAAGCGTATCACGATACATAACAATCGGTGGCCCACTATCCAGCGGATATCCACAAGCCACAGAAAAATTCATCTATTATTCATGTTGAATACATCCATGTCTCAGTTATGTTAGGGGATAGTGGGGGTGGACAACAGGTGATAGCGACATTTCCTGAATTCTCGGACGTAACCAGTGAACTCCAGCCGGAGATACAAGCATTTACACATCAATTTCCAGATTATTCTGACTTTAACTTCGTGAGCTTGCAAAGCTGGAATATTGACAATGGTGTGCAGCTGGCTTGGTTAAACCAAAACTTGGTATGCCAATTTCGGGACTATCAGACTGGCAAGTCAGCATTGTCGTTTCTTGGTAACCACCAAGCTACCCAAACGGCTCATACTCTACTTGACCAGGTTCAACAGGCCAATCCCACCCAACCAGCCCAGCTGGAACTGGTACCAGAGTCTAGCTTAGGAGATATTCCCTCAGATGGAACATTGCAGGTAGTAGAGGATCCTGACAACTTTGACTACGTTATCTCCATGCCGCTGCTGGCAAAACTTGAAGGCTCTGCTTTTACGAATGTTCGCAAAGCTGCAAACACGCTGCAAAAACACAATCCGGATGCCCAGGTACACACAGTTGATTTAAACGATAACCAGAACCACCAGGCAATGCGCGACATTTTCATTCAACGTGAAGAGACAAAAGCAGCCGACTATGCCAACGAATATCTTGCCTTTGATCGTCTACTTAGCCTGTCCCTCGAACTAGGTGTCACGGCAACGGGCGTGATGGTCGAAAACACCTTAAGAGCATTTATTGTGTACGAGCTTTCTACCGACCACCAGGCAGCTGGACACTTTTGGAAAGCTGACACGAGTTATAGGGGGGTATATCAATTTTTAATGCATTCAGTGGCAAAAGAGCTACATAGCCAAGGGGTAGAAACTATGAACATTCAACAAGACCTAGGACTTAGCGGCCTGAGACGCGCCAAACAGTTCCTGCGCCCCATCCAATTATTAAAAAAGTTCACAATTAGACGAGCCTAACTAAGATAGTTGGACGGCGTGAAATATTTTCTGGCTGTTTGGCTGGCGCAGGTCGGCTTGGATTCCTGTATGGTTAAGTGCCCAGGTGCTAATAACGGACACTGGTTTGCGGCTTATTTTGTTGCAAACAAAACTAATAACCGACGTCTCAATGCCAGCGGTAGTGAGTAGACGACCTACTACGGCCATAACCCGCCGAGCATCGCCATACGAATCTGGATTTCTAATCACCCCCGGGAAAAAAAGTACCAAGCCCTTTTCGTATTCTTCCGGAAAAGCCTGTGCATAGTAGGCTTGGTTGGCCCACTCAAACAGGCGCACATCGCCAAACATACAGAGAGTTACCACCGTAGAATTGCTGCGCTCAACGAGCTTAAAAACGTCTGGATCTTGCAATAGTTCTACGAACTCTTGGTAAGGCGAGCTGGCAATCATCGGGTCATGTGCGGTTAACTCATCAAAAGCTGCTTTGTAAAATGACCAGACATCTTGGATATCTTGATGCCGTAAAACAGGGTCAGCGCTTATTGTGCTCTCGAGCCGTTCATTAGCAAGCTCCAATTGTGCACTAGCCTGAAATAAATCCAATGGAGGTCTTCTGATCTCCTCCGGATCCTTTATGTGTACTTGAGCGGCGAAGTTGTAGTGCCGAGCTTCGGGGTCAAAGTCTGGCAACACATCACGATAAACCATACCCAATGTCTGGCACATTAAGTCCAGTTCTGCCAAAGTGGCTTCGGTTTCAGCGCTGTGGGTATCGAATAGTAATAGACCCCGCCCTGCGACCAATCTCCGTAGTAACGGCTCCATTTGAGCAATGTACTGCCCTGGATCACGCTGAAAGAGTCCAGAAATATGATCGTAGTAAACTAGCGGAGCGTCTGCTGGCAGGCCAGCTGCCTCAGCAACGGCTTCAAAGTACTGTTTGTTATACCATGTAAGGTTATCTAGTGAAGTTGCTATGGGTATCATCTGAGCACCAGTGACGGCATTGCTACCAATAAGAATCGTATCTGGATCTTGCAAGGCTCGATCAAACTCTTCCTGGGTTAGGCCACTAACTTCCATACCTTGAGGTCGACTGGGAGTATCAAGGTAAGCTCGGTAATTCTGCCATGGTAACTCGTTTTGGTTGGGTAGCGTCTCGGTATGTGCCAATTCTATGGACATGCTATATACCGGCCGTTTCCCAGCCACTTGACTCATAAACCGCAGCGACCAAGGCACAGGCAGGCTGGTCCTCACAGATCGTTCCACGAACCTCCATATTGATTGGACCGAAATCAATATTACGGGTCAGCATTAGCGCTCCCAGACTGTCGGTGATGTCTTGTCGCACACTCTCTTCACTGTAGCCCTCGTGCTCCACAAACAAGCCGCGCTTGGTTGTTTCGTCTTGCACCCAGCCAATACCGCCCCATGCTTCCTGGTTAGGCTGAGCCGTCCGCATGTGGGCCATAACCACATATAACCTGTCCCCCCACCGACCTTGGATTTCAGGCACTCGTTCAGGATAAACCGTTATATTACTTCCGGTTGGAATTACCGAGCTTAAACAAAGTAAGTTATAGTTTGCGATTCCTGCGTCATAAAGTGCAGAGTCAAAGGCTGCTAATGTTGTCGGTCCCTTGCCTACTCCGCTTGCGATATGTATTTCCATAAAGTCCACCCCCACACTGATGCTACAGAGGTTTAAGGGTAGCAAGAAGTAATCACAAGAAAATTCATCTAAAGTTAATGTTTCTGTGTATTTCCTGCGTATAAACTGTAATGTCTGTCTGCGATGCTAAAATCAATACGATGGAGAGGTGCAAGAGTGGTTGAATTGGACGCTCTCGAAAAGCGTTGTGCCCTTACCGGGTACCGTGGGTTCGAATCCCACCCTCTCCGCCAGGTATAACTCTAATTATTGAATAAGTGTTTTGGGTTTGGGGGCTGTTGGTTCAAGGGGATTATTATCGATCTCGGGCTGGGGAGAAGTTTTTTGTTTGGGGGCTTTTGGTCCCGCAGCCTTACGAACAAGCAGCAATGCAGCACCACTCAAGAGAAAGCCAAGGGTGAACCATAGCAGGATGCGGTTAATATCATGAGCAATAACGTCAACCAAAGAACCCGCAAATTGTCCAACAGCGCTGCTGGTTTTGGCCCCCAATAACTGACGATGCAGTTGCAGATTGCCAACTACCGTTGCAACCATCGCTAAGCCAGTCAGTACGCCTGCTATCAACAAGCTGGTTGCTATCCGCCTCAGGCCTTTATAGTGGTCGTGGTAGAGCCACACTACGCAAACAGCTACCCCTATCGCCACGACACCAAGCAAAACAGGCAGAAACCTTCCTACGCGGTATAAGAGCGGTATGCGTTTAACTTGGGTTTGAGAAAAGACTGGTATTTCCTCGTCTTGGCCCGCCGCATTCGTTTGCTTAATCTTCAGGGTATCGGCCGTAATAGTTGTATTACCCAAAAAGTCTGGGCGTTTGGTTAAATCCGACTTAGTTCCTTGAGCAATTAACGCAATTGGTACCGCGCCCGGACGGCAGCTAGCAATGAATGGGTCAAAATCGGGCGAAGGTAGAGGCGAGGCGCATAACGGCAAAGTATTCAGACGCTTTTCCACATAAGCACCCAAACCATTGATAAGTTGTTGTTTAGGGCCTGCCAAATCAATTCGAAAGTCCGGGGTCGCCACCTTGCCTTCTAGCCAATTATAGGTACCGTCCAGCACCTTCTCGGTATTTAGCTGCAGTACTTCTGAAGAAAAAGCTGCATGAACTGTGGCCTGGAGTTCGGCATTGTTCGTCAGTTCCGAGTTGTTGCCACCTGCTTTATTCGCACTTTCAACAACGATATTGAACACATTGTTGTAGGCATCACTTCTGGCTAGCCAACTTTTTACCGTTGCTCGGCGACCAATTGTTAGTACTGCTACACTTGACCATGCCACCGCAAGCAAAGACAGCGTAAATAGCGTTATCAAGACTGCGGCACCGAAATGCCGTGCTTTAGACATAAGCGTATTGTACACGCGCACAGTAAAAATGAGTATCGCTACTTAGCTTCAAGGGTTTGGTGTAAACACGTCTGCTTCGTATTGAAACTGCCCGAGCTTCACGGATTCCTCTGGCGTACGAATAATAGGTTGAGAAAAAACTGCACCGGTTTTCATATCAAACCCAAGCAAGGTGATTTGTCCTTTATGGGGCAGCTGGGCCTGGATGCTCGCTAAGCCTTTAGCCGGCCTATCAGATAATCTTACACCATTAGCGCGAGGTACCTGATACTGAATAACTTTCCCATTTTGGGCAAGGTAGACATCGGTAGTTGCCTTAGTGCCACCACTGATAACAACAGTAGCGCAGTCTTGCTCAAGCGCATCTTTGACGTCACTTCCCTGATTTGCAAAAACAACACTCGGCCCATCAGGGTGTTTCTCGCGATCTTTACAAGCCTGCTTCGCTAACGCTGCGCTTGCTTGTGCTCGCGTCAGCGGACCATGATCCTTCTTTTTGGCGTTTTCTCGGGCTAGTTGCCTGTTTTCACCTGATACAACTTCGTAGGGGTCGTCGATACTTGTAAAACGTATGCCTGATTTTTCAACAGTATCGCCATTTAGATTAGTAATCCAATTCGTCCGGTAGGGTTCTGCAACATCATGATCGCCCCGATCACGTAGGTCAACGTGACCTTTTAGCTGATCAGCGCTATCTTTGGAGCAAAACGCGTCAAAGGGTGTATTACCAAACTCTCGATCACCAGCATCAACTACTACATCTGGGTCTAACTCGTCAGCTGCCTCACCATCGAGCCTGGTAATTCCCGTGTCACAGCCGCTGCCCTCAATGAGCAACACCCTTACAACATGGGCTTGGTTAAAAAGAGGAGAGATGTTTTTTAATGATTGCTTTTGGTGTTCTGAAAGGTGTTCAAAGTATTGTCGGCGATTTTGGATGAAGTCCAGGATCGCCCCGCTCATTTTCACGTCCCCAACGTCGGATGGAGCTCCGGGAAATTCTGAACCAACACTAGTGCCCGCAACTGCCCTTGTTTCTACAAAAGTCGAGGGGCTAACGACCGTGTAGGCCAGGCTTCCAATTAACACGGTTTTTCCTATAGTGCCAATATGCGCCCTTTGGAACCAAGCTTTATTTTTATTCTCCTGATAGGCAATCTTTACTCCAACGTACGCAGACATTGCTATAAATCCATAAAGCATGCCATAGGTGAT
>CAZVJS010000007.1:7854-11487 GCA_964627365.1 uncultured Candidatus Saccharibacteria bacterium
GGTATGCCAAGCCAAGTTAATCCGGCAAGAGCACCAACCGCTCCGATGGCTCCAAGCTCGACACCTTTTTTTAAAATAACTCTGCCAGCTAAGGCCGTACCACCCAATACTTTCCGCAGACGTGACCGTTCTGCATGTTCACTGACTTTGTCGGTTTCACCAGCGAGGAAAGTATCCAATAAAGCATCGTGCTCAAATTCAGAACAGCCTTCTATAACTGGTAAATCATCAGGTACGAGAGGTTTTACTACCTCTGGTGCACTAACTTGCTCAGTCGAGACCATTGCAGCCCAGTATGCTCTGAAAATATAGAAATGCAAGACCACTTTTTTACAACATTTGCAACCAGGTACAATATTGGTATGCAAGACAGTATATTTACCAAGATTATCAAGGGCGAAATACCGTCTCATAAAGTTCATGATGATGAGCAGACCTTAGCGTTCATGGACATTAGCCCTATTCAGCCTGGCATGGTAATTGTTGTGTCTAAAAAACAGATTGACCACATATGGGATCTTTCCCAAGAAGATTATCAAGCTCTTATGAAAACGGTTCATCTGGTTGGCCAACGGCTTAGGAAAGTTTTTCCTGGCAAAGCACGAGTGGCGGTTATCATTGAAGGCTTCGAGGTTCCGCATGCACATGTGAAAGTCTTTCCTGTCAATAATGAGCAAGAAGTACGAACATCCCCCTCGCACGCCGAACCGGATCACTCTGCCTTGGCCGAAATGGCAGAAAAATTAGCGTTTTAAAGTGTACAATAGGTACATATGAGCAATTTGCTAATCGCCTTTTTGTTGGCTGCAGGCAGTGGTGCCTGGATTTACGCCAAAATGTACCGCCAAAGTGGCGGTCTTCGAAAGCAAGCACTTATTGTGGCGGGCATTTCAGGCCTGGTTGTCCTGCTGATAACCTGGACGCTGTTGAATACGATTTTGCACTAGCCGTATAGTACTCATTTTCTAGGGTTTTGCCGTAAGCACTGGTATTATAGGGCTATGGATGAGAAAGGGTTGGGGAGCCGGTTACAGGCCGCTCGGCAAGCTGCCGGGTTAACACAACAACAGCTCTGCCAGAAGGCAGGACTGAGTTATTCGACCCTGGCTAAAATTGAGCGCGGCGCCATTAAAGCCCCTTCAATTTTCACGATAGGGCAGATAGCGGCTGTTTTAGGCACTACGCTCGACAACTTGGCGGGTACCCCTGCCCTGCCAACACCTCAAGTAGAAAAGAAGCGCTCCAAAAGTGGAATTAGCTTTGTATTTTTCGACGTCAATGGCTGCTTGGTGCGGTTTTTCCACCGAGCTTTTACTCGTTTGGCCGAGGAGACTGGCACACCGGCGGATATTATTGAGACTACATTTTGGCACTTTAATGACGCCGTTTGTAGGGGCGAGATGAGCCTAAATGATTTTAACCAAACCTTGGCCCAACAACTTCATCAAGACAACTTAGACTGGCAAAACTACTACCTAGAGGCAATTGACCCCATTCCAGAGATGCACGAACTGGTGCGATGGGCTGCCGGGATGTATGATATTGGGTTGCTGACGAACATAATGCCCGGCTTTTTGGATGCCATGAAAGAACGGGGCTTAATCCCAGATGTTCAGTATGCCGCAATTATTGATTCTTCCTCGGTTGGCGCCATCAAACCCGATCCTCAGATTTACGAGGCGGCCATGACGGTAGCAAAGCGGCCCCCGGCCGAAATCTTACTGGTTGATGATAGTCGGGCCAATGTCATGGCCGCTGAGCGCCTTGGTTGGCACGTATTGTGGTTTGACGACTATCGTCCGGATGAGTCAGTTGCCCGGGTTCGCACTGCTCTAGAAATAGCGGATGGCTCCCCTACTCCTTAAAGCGACCGTGCTCAGCCGACATCTTAGTTAATTGTTCCTTAGCAGCTGCTAACTGTGACTTAGTTTGTTCAACCACTGCTTTTGGAGCCCCTTTAACGTAGTCTTTGTTGGCTAGGCGATCCTCGAGCTGCTTAACTAGCGTAGATTGTTGGCCAATTTTTGCCTGCAATTGCTCGCTAAAACGCTCAATGGTCTCATGATCAATATCTAGCCAGGCTGGGTGGTCAGTATTAACCAGACGCAGTCCGTAGCCGTCATCAACTTCCCTGACATCAATTACGTGTGTCAGTTGCTTGATAAGATCAGCATTCCCTGCAATAAAAGGTGCTTTGTGGTAGTACAGACGTACTCCACGCTGATGCAGGGCCGTCAGCACATAACGGATCTCACTCACAATGATCCGGATCTGCTCAAACGTCTCAGTTTTTGTGGGGTCTCCTGCAGTTGGTTCGGGCCAAGTTTCGGTGATCAGCATACTGCCACTTTTTAGATCCAGGGTTTGCCAGATTGCTTCGGTTACAAACGGTGCAAACGGATGAGCCAACTTTAGGATGGTCTCAAGCACATAGCCCAACATATGTTTATTGGGTTCAGTTTTGGAGGCTTCAATATACCAATCTGCCACATCATCCCAGACCGTGTGATACAGCGTTTCATAGGCTTCCGAAAAGCGATAATTATCCAAATCCAATGAAATCTTCTCTGTTGAGTGTTGTAATTTAGTCAATATCCAGTGATCGGCTGGGGTTTTAGGATCTGGCTTGCCAGAGTGTGAGTAATTGTCGCCCAGCCTGTCTTCGATATATCGTGCAATATTCCACAATTTGTTGGCAAAATTGCGGGCACCAACAATCTTGGACTGGGTAAACGGCTGATTATTGCCAGGTGTCTGGCCTGTCACGATGCCCATCCTGAGTGCATCAGAGCCGTAGGTCTCGACGGCTTCCATAGGGTTAACTACATTACCTTTACTCTTACTCATTTTGGCACCGTGTTCATCCAAGACTAAGCCGTGCAAATAAACTGCTTTAAAGGGCACGCGACCGGTGGTGTACAGGCCAAGCATGATCATCCTGGACACCCATGGCATCATAATGTCATAACCCGTTTCCATCAGGCTTAAGGGGTAAAACTGCTTGTAATCTTCACTATCGGGGTAGTCCAGTGTGGCATACGGCCACTGTCCGCTTGAGAACCAGGTATCAAACACATCCGGATCGCGGCGGTATTGCTTGCCGCCAACCTTAATAATTTCTTCCCCTACCCTATCGTCATAAATCCACTCAGCTGGGTCTTCCAGACTCTGGAAGGCCGGAATGGGAATACCCCAGGCAATCTGGCGACTGATGTTCCAATCTCTAAGGCCCTGCAGGTATCGGATCAGCTGTTCTTGCTTCGCCAATGGATAAAACATAATGTGGTTAGCTTCAAGCGCTTTGATCGCTTCTTTGGCTAGTGGTTGCATATCTACAAACCATTGTTCACGCAGTAGCGGTTGCAGCACATTACCACACTTATAACAGTGGCCAACACTATGTACGTGATCCTCAGTTTTGACCAAAAACCCCTGCTCTTCTAGGTCTTTGACCACCTGATCACGCGCAGCCTCCACTGTTAGGCCTCTGTAGGCTTCTGGTACTTCATGGGTCATTTTGCCCTCGTGGTCTATGACAGAAATCATCGGCAGGTCGTGCCGGCCAGCCACCTCAAAATCGTTTGGATCGTGCGCGGGTGTAATCTTGACTGCCCCGGTTCCAAAATCCATGTC
>CAZVJS010000007.1:11587-26851 GCA_964627365.1 uncultured Candidatus Saccharibacteria bacterium
GACCAGTCTACACTTGCACCCAACCGGCGTAGCTGTCCTTCAAAGTTTCCCCTGTTAGCGGCCACAAAATCCCAGATTTGCTTGTAGAGCTCTTCCCTGCTTAAGTCAAACCGGCTCTTGCCTTCCTCGGCTAGCTTTTTTTCGTAAACGACTTGAGTTTCAAAACCGGCGTGATCTGCCCCTGGTAGCAACAGGGTGGCCTCCCCTTTCATCCGGTGATAGCGGGTTGCGATATCTTCTAGTGCCAGTGTTAGGGCATGTCCAATGTGGAGGTCACCATTGGCATTCGGAGGCGGCACCACAATGCTGTAGGTGTTGTGACTACCCCGTTTTTGAGGCTCGAAAGCCCTACTCTTCTCCCAGAGTGCATAGATATCCGACTCATATTCGGCGGGTTCATAAGCTTTCGGTAACTTCATATAACCTCGCTATTCTATCACCTCTTGAACAATTAGAAAATAACAGAGGTGGGTTCACATGAAACATGAAAAAGACATTAAAAACCAGAGCTTTTCCCCAAAAACTGTGGAAAACTCTCATTTCACATGTCTTTAACCAGCTTCTGTTTCATAGTGAGGAGATCCGCCTCAAGGACGGATAACCTCTTGTTTTTGTTTTCATAGCTAGCATAACCAGGACGGCCAACTTAGGCAATATTGACAAAACAAAGGGAGTATTGTAAAGTATAGCAGATAATGTTGGTATTTTTGTGTCAATAACAGATATAGAGGCTAGCCCTGTGCACGGTGAGTTTGAAAATGGCTATGAACAGCTGTCTGACGAAGTTATATATGAGATGATTGCTGCTTTTGGTAATCACGAAGGCAAGGCGCTACTACTTTGTGCTATGCAACCTGGAGCCCTCTACAACCTACGAGGTCTCCACAGACTTTCACTAGATATACAGGGAGCGGAACCGGCCTTCAAGGGTAATAATCGCAACCAATTTGCCTACTGCAGAACGTTTGAACAGATTGGTTTAGTGGCAAAAATGGTGGTTGACACAGAAGAGCGCTACGGACTGACTGAGCTTGGCGAAAGAGTAGGGAAGCCGCTAGCGGGTTTACTATTAGGAATCAGCACAGCAACAGAACACTCCTTAAACGATGTATTCTCGCAAACTGCTCGACCCAAGGGAAGTATTGATAGACCACCGAAGCGCATGCTGAAAATTATGCGAACAATAGCGGAAACAGATGGTGAAGTCAAAGTTGCAGAACTGGCGAAAATGCATGGCTACAAATCAAATACTGTTGCGGAAGTACTCAGTCGCCAGGATGAACTAGGACTAGTCGAATATGAATCACGAAGCCTACAGGATGTAGTTTCGTTTAAAGTCGTTGACTCCGACAAACTAGCTGGGCTATTTCCTCGGACTGCAGTTAGCAAGCGCATTTTTGATGTGTTCTTGCAGCACCCTGATATTTCCCACGAGATTGATGACCTAAGGAGGGCGGTAGAACTAAAACCCGAGGAAGACAGGTCCTTTGGCTCGTGCCTTCAATTCTTACGAGATAAAGGGATCGTGGATCGTGATCGTGGCTACAGTGGCCATGAATTTTCTAGCATTAGCTTAACCAATGAGCAAAAGGAGTTTTGGGAAAATCTATTACAGCTTCTAGATAGGTTTAAAGACCTATCTCCTGAGGTACTTCGCGAAGGAAGAGACAGAGTCAGAACCATACTTGATGATCAAGAGTTGGTAAAAACTTTGGTGCGTAAGGCATATGGTAATAATCCGAAAATATGGAAAAACTATATTAACGAAGACCAGAAGAGAAACCTCATCAGATCAGTATTGTTAGAAGAGGAGTATTTGGGTATAAAGGCAATTGAAACCGCCGTTAATGTAAGGTTGGCAGCTACCGGAAAAAGAATCGGGAGGAAGGTACTTTCGGGAATTCTTGCAGATATGCGCAAACGGGGTGAAACAACCTCTCGGAAATTAAAGGGTGGGGCACTCACATATGCGCGCTCACCCCAAGAATCATAGCTACATGCTTAAGTTTGGTTTGGGATCTAAAGAATAGGGATCTGCCACTTGTTGATCAAGTTGCATCTTGTAGCAGCCAAGTGTGGCTACCATAGCCCCGTTGTCGGTGCACAATTTTGGGTCAGTATAAGCAATAGGCAAGGTGAGCCGCTCAGATAATTGCCTTCGAAGCTCTTGATTAGCCGCCACCCCTCCGGCAATCACAACAGAGGCCGGTTGAAACTCTTCGTAAGCCTGTAGTGTCTTATCTATCACTGTTTCTACGGCTACACGCTGGAAACTGGCGGCAATATCGGCCCGCTGTACTTCATTTAGAAGGCCTGGAAGCTCGAAACTCGGGAAATCGTAGCTTTTACCGCACATGGCCTGAACTTGCCTTAAAACGGCTGTTTTGAGCCCAGAAAAGCTAAAATCGTATTTCTCAGCCATCTTGGCCTTGGGCAAAGTCAAAGCTAGAGGATTGCCGTGCTCTGCAGCTTTGGCGATGCTTGGTCCGCCAGGGTAGGGCAAGCCAATAACTTTAGCAACTTTGTCGAAGGCTTCACCAATGGCGTCATCCTGGGTCTGGCCCAGCAATGTGTAATCGAAGTGATCACGGAACAGCGCTAGCTGGCTATGACCCCCAGAAACGATTAGGGCTAGCATGGGAAATTCTGGTTGTTTTTCAGGGAGCGTGAAGCCTGGCAGGGAAGTCTCGGTCAGAAAATTAGCATAGACATGCCCCTCTACGTGATTGATGGCGTACAAGGGCTTATCTTGGGTAATTGCCAGGGTTCGAGCCGCAAGAACACCAATCAGCAGAGAACCACCCAACCCAGCCCCGTACGTTACGGCAAGGCCATCAATATCTTTCCAATCGCACTCAGTATCAGCCAAAGCTTGCCCAATAACTGGGGTGATTGATTCAATATGGCTGCGGGCGGCAATCTCGGGTACCACACCGCCATATTTGGCGTGCAGATCCAGGCTGGTGGCCGTGACCACGCTCAACAGCCGTTTACCATCTTCAACCACAGACGCAGAAGTCTCATCACAACTGGTTTCGATTCCCAAAATTCTCATCCGTTACAGTATACTTGAGGTAATGAGTTTTCGTTCGACTGTTAAGAAGTTTATTCCTTCCGGATTGTTCCCGGCCATTGAGCCATATGGACACTTGGCAGAGGCAGTAATCTTTAATACTTTAAATGGTTTTCCGGCCCGAAAGTTCAAAGTTATTGGAGTTACTGGCACCAACGGCAAAACTACTACATCATTTCTGATACATAAAATGCTCCATGAAGCCGGCTACAAAGTGGGGCTGATGACTACCGTAGCGTATGGGGCAGGGGACATCATCAAGCCGCAGATGGAGCACATGACCAGTGTGCCGGTGCCGCAGCTGATGAAGCGGCTGAAGTGGATGAAGAGCCAGGGTGTTGAGTGGTTAGTGCTCGAAACTACCAGCCAGGCGCTGGCCCAAAACCGTGTTTGGGGCGTCCCCTATAGCGTGGCCGTCATGACCAATGTTACCCACGAACACTTGGATTATCACAAAACCTTCGAAAATTATCGTGATGCCAAAAAGAAGCTGTTCACACTGGCCAACAAGAACAAAAAGGGCTTGCAGGTTGGGATTATCAATGCCGAAGACCCCAGCGCTGCACTATTTGCAGCAGCCATCAAAAACCCCGTGCTTTATGGAGTAGACAAGGGTGAGCTCAAGGCCAATAATGTGCAGCTCACTGCCTCGGGCAGCACCTACCAAGCGGTAATTGGTAACGACATCTACGATATTGTCTGCCACCTGCCCGGTAGCTTTAATGTCTATAATTCTTTGGCTGTGATTGGAGTAGGTAGGGCTGTTGGACTTGGCAAGGAGCAAATAGAAAAAGGTATCGCAGCACTCGAAAACGTTGAAGGCCGCATGACCACCATTGATGAAGGTCAAGATTTTGAAGTAATCGTAGATTATGCACATACGCCTGATAGTTTTGAAAAACTTTTCAAAGACCTCAAACCAGTTGTAAAAGGCAAGCTAATTGTGATGTTTGGCAGCGCGGGCAGACGTGACGAAGCTAAACGTCCCGTTCAGGGCGAGCTAGCTGGAAAATATGCCGATGAAGTAGTTATTACAGAAGAAGACGACCGAGATATTGATGGCCAGCAAATCATGAATGAGATTGCTGCCGGTGCTGAAAAAGCAGGCAAAGTTCGTGAAAAAGATTTGTTTTTGGTCCATGACAGGACTGAAGCTATTCAATTTTCGCTGAACCGAGCAAAACAGGACGATACGGTACTCTTGCTTGGCAAGGGTCACGAAAAGACTATCGAGCGTGCCGATGGCGAACACCCTTGGGATGAGATTGGTACCGCCCACAGCGCCGCAAAAGCCTTAAGTAGGAAGATCAACTAACCTTGTTCTGGGCCATGTAGGTGCTGGTGTACCAGCTGTAATCGGTACCGAGGAATTTGGCTATAAGTTCAATACCGAGTTCGGCAGTTTTGTGATCTATATCTTGTAAGGGATTGTATTCAACCACATCTATGCCCACGACATTGCAGTTTTGCCCAACGTATTCAGCGATGGCCGCAATTTCACGGTAGGTAAGGCCACGCTTGTTGGGCATACCAGCGCCTGGCGCATACACCATGTCAATCACATCTAGGTCCAGACTAACCCAAACATTGTTCACCTTGGTTTTTAAATCGTCGATCATTTTTAGAAGAGGTCCAAGGCCACTAGAAAGCAGATCAAGCATAGTAAAGGCCTGCAGTTTTTCACGCTCAATTAGGTCAAGTTCGGCTTGGTCAAAATCACTGCCACCTATGTGCAACAGGTGATCCTTGGCGATTTTTGGCTGTTGGCCATATACGTGAGCCAGCTCAGGCGCGCCAAGCCCCATAAGTGAGGCTAGGTGCATGCCGTGGATATTGCCCGTTAAAGTTGTTTCGTCAGTGTTCATGTCACCATGGGCGTCGAGGTAAACCAAGCCTAGGTCACTCTCCAAGGCAACAGAAGCCCCAGCCACAACGCCGAGGTCAATAGAATGGTCACCACCAAGTGCGATAAGTTTCTGGCCGTTTTTTATAGCTTCTTTGCTAATTTTGGCCGTTTCTTCGGACATACGAACGATTTCGTCTAAAAAACGTAGCTTAGGATTGCCAGGTTCGAGGGTTTCACGGGCCGGGCAAGGCAAATCACCCTTATCTGTTATTTCAATGCCAGAACCAGTAAGCTTCTGGGCGATCTTCTGGTAACGAAAGGCGTCTGGCCCCACGTCTACACCAAGATTTTGAGCTCCTAGGTCTAGAGGGACACCAATGAGTACAGCCTGCATGCGAGAAATTATAACAAATGCACTGTATTCACGTTTGACAAAACCGCAGGCCCGGAGTTAAAATGCTTGCAAGTTAACCATTTATATGGTGGGACATAAATTTACACAAAAACTCCGGTTAACTGAATTTACGCGTTAGTTGGTTTTCCGCGTGTCACAAATAGAGCCAACGCACGTTGAGATGATGACATATGGTGAAAGTAAAAAGGAACTCTTATGAGGGTTTTTGTTTACTTTCACCATAATACCCGAATGATATACGTCCGAAGCAACACCCAACTGGGGGAGACAATGGCACAACGTCGTCAGCGAACGTTCACTCACGACCAGGTCACTGCACCACTCCGCAACTTTCTCATCAGAGCACGAACGGAGCGCCAGACCAGTCGTCCTGCAAACATCGCCGCGTCACCATGTCTGACCTACCGAAAGGGGGGGACCTTCATCCTGCCGTTGTAGCGCAATCGCGTTACAGAATTCAACCGTGAGGAGAGGAAATGAGCCGAAGAGGGGGCCACAAGGGCAACCGTCGCACCGTCAGCGCGAAGCAAAAGCGTGATCACGCCGAACGGAAGCGGGTGCGAACTGCTCTGCGATCCGTCGTGTCGCCACGATTCGCTCGCTGAAGTCGTCTCAGAACGTCGACCAAGGAGGTCCAGCAACGGAATAATCATTCATACATGAATGCGTTGGCAAGCTGGGACGCTCCACACACCCGGAGCGTCCCAGCTTCGCCCTTTCCTCAAAAAATCATCATCTCAACACCTCAACCCAAGTTTATAAACAAAACACCCCTCGCTGAGGGGTGTTTTTAGTATCAAAAGTGTGGAAATTCGGGCTTGGTGGATCGGGGGGTTGAGAGGGGACGGAGGCGGCTGCCTGCAACGTTTTGTCCTCTCAGACCGATAACCAAGCCCGGAGTCCGGACGAGGTTCACACGCCGTTGTGTGAACCACTGTCCGGTGTCCGGTCCCTTCAGGATGTTCTTGCCCACTTGGGGTTGGTGTTGCTGTACTGCTGCGACCTGTTGCTTCTCTGGCTGCGGGACAGAGCGCGCTCGCGTGCTCCATCACGTATCTTCATCGTGCGTTCCAGGTCTTGGAGCTTGTCGAGAATCGCTCTCTCCGACATGCTCTTGGCATACGGGCAACAGATGTTGATGAGCCGGGGGTGTTGACCTCGCCTAGGCGAGCACCATCCTGCTGTCAACGTGACTCCGCTGTTCCTGCCGAGTGCATCCTCGACGTGCCCGAGGTTCCACCGTGCGTCAAGCTTGATCGTTGCAACGATCATGACGCTGTCGAACCTGGGCTTGTCCTTGTCATCGAACGGCTGGATGTCGCCGATGACTTTAAAGTGGGAATACTCCACTTGCACACCATCCTAACGTAGGGGACTGGATGTAGAAAAAATACCATAACAACGCATTGAAATCAATAGTTTATTATTATATAATATGATGGTAATTTGAAAGGATATGCACTTACCAAATGGATAACCGACCGGAAAATATTGGCGAAGAAGATCCGCGGACTCAGCTGGCGGATACTTTTCGTGAATTTATGGTTTTGGCTCTCAGGCAGCAAGATATCGTCGATGCCGAACGAGACCAAGATGCTGACGAGCGAGAACCGGTTGAGAGTCGTACTGTACGCCTACCGGCTGGTTATTTATATAAGCTCGACGGAGACTATTTAAAGATTTTGTTGGCAGAGCCTGCTGATGATGAAGTACTCGATGAAAATGGAAGCGGGACACCAAAAAATACGTCACCGCTACCACCGATATGGGTTTCAATACAGCTTCCTGAAGACTATTCTCGCGCGCATCCGGAACCAGAAACTGAAGATCCCGAGGAACGCGCTGAAGATCTCGAGGTCATTATCTTTAGTGCAGAAAACATTTATATAAAACGAATCCTTCCAGATCACACAGTCGAACGCAGAATAGTAGGCGACAATCAATATATTCCAGAAACCATGGACGCAGTTTCTGTCAAGGAGCTCCTAGCACTTACAGCTCCGGACGAACAACAGCAAGTACACGAAGCAACTACATTGCTACGGGACATGCCACGCTACGACTTGCGGACAATTCGAAATAGCATGTCTGAGTCCGAGGTCGCTTAAAAAACGGCTTGACACCCATTTCAAAAATCAGGTAGTATTTATCTGTTAATTAGCACTCTCACTATGAAAGTGCTAATGGAATCTATCACCTAAGGGAGGAACCTATGGCAGTACCTATTCAACCACTCGCTGATTACGTTGTTGCAGTTGGCGAAGCCGCCGAGACTAAAACGGCTAGTGGATTATATCTACCAGATAACGCTCAAGAAAAGCCTAAGACTGCCAAAGTTGTAGCAGTGGGCAAAGACGTCAAGCAGATCAAAAGTGGCGATCGTATTATCTATAAAAGTTACAGTACAACCGATGTAAAAGTGGGCAGCGAAGATTACATTTTGGTAAAAGAAGAAGATATTTTAGCGACGGTTAAACAGAAGTAAATAGGAGCAACTATGGCAAAGAAAGTTTTTTATGACGAAGATGCCCGTAAGCGGGTTCTCGGTGGAGCAGAGATTTTATACAACGCAGTCAAGACAACCATGGGACCAAAGGGTCGCAACGTGGTCATTAGTAAAAGTTATGGTGCTCCAACGGTTACGCATGATGGTGTAACTGTGGCCAAAGGTGTTGAAATTGCTGATGTCGATGATGAAACTTTGGGCTACAAAGTTGGCGCTGAACTGATTAAGCAAGCTGCTAGCAAAATGAACGACGTCGCAGGCGATGGTACAACTACTGTTACTGTTTTGACCTACCACATTTTGAATGAGGCCAACAAGCTAATTGCCGCTGGTCACAACCCAATGCAGCTTCGTAAAGGACTAGAAGCTGCCGCTCACGATGTTTTGGCTAAACTTGGAAGCCTGAGTGAAGATATTAAGGGCAAAACTTCACGTGTGGCCGAAGTCGCCACTATTTCTGCCGGCGATAAAGAAATTGGCAACCTGATTGCCGATGTCATTGAAAAAGTTGGCAAAGACGGTGTGGTTACGGTTGAAGAAGGGCAGGGACTGAACCTAGAGAGTGAAGTGGTTGAGGGCTTTACCTTTGATAAGGGCTTTGTGAGCGCCTACATGGTAACCGACACTGCTCGCATGGAAGCTGTTGCCGACAAGCCAGCTATTGTAATTACCGACAAAAAGATCACATCTATTCAAGAATTCTTGCCTCTGCTTGAAAAACTAGCAGCTGCCGGCAAAAAGGATCTAGTTCTGATTGCCGAAGACGTCGAAGGCGAAGCTCTCGGCACATTAGTACTCAACAAGCTCAAGGGCGTGTTCAATACTATAGCCGTCAAAGCTCCAGCTTTTGGGGACCGTCGCAAGGAAATCCTAGAAGATATTGCCACTCTGACGGGTGGCCAAGTCATTACCGAAGACCGCGGCATGACCTTTGAAAACGTCGAAATGGACGTTGTTGGTTCAGCGCGCAAAGTAATTGTGTCCCAGGATGAAACAACTATTATTGAAGGTGCCGGCAAGCCAGCCGCTGTTAAAGCCAGAATTACTCAGATTGTGGCCCAGGTTAGTGCGGCTTCAAGCGAATACGACAAAGAGAACTTGGAAAAACGCCGTGCAGCTCTAGAAGGCAAAGTTGCTGTGATCAAGGTTGGTGGTGCTACCGAGACTGAGATTGAAGAAAAGAAATTCCGCGTCGACGATGCCGTTCATGCAGTAAAAGCCGCCCTGGAAGAGGGAATCGTGCCCGGTGGTGGCGTGACTCAGGTTAATCTTGCGGATTTCATAAAAGTGGATGGTCATGGCGCCAATGCTGCCGGTGCTCAGCTACTCAAGAACGCACTAGAAGAACCTTTCCGTATTCTGATGTCAAACTCTGGCCTCAATCCCGATGAGTGGTTGCCACAAGTTAAGGCTGCCAAAAAGGGCCAAGGTGTTGATGTTAACAGTCCTGCAAAGTTAGTTGATCTCAAAGCAGCAGGTATAGTTGACCCTACTCGCGTGACCAAAGAAGCCATTCAAAACGCCGTTTCGATTGCTGGAACTAGCATGACCATGGGTGCTCTAGTTGTCGATGTGCCCGAAAAACAACCTCCTATGTCTGCCGGTGGTGGTATGGACATGGGCGGAATGATGTAGCGCGAGCAGCCAGCTCCAAATATTGCAAAATAGGCTATTTTGTACTATGATTGCATTTACAAAAGAGGAGTTTTTGTATGGCAATCTGGCCATTTAATCGCAGGAAGCAATCTTCAACCCAAAAACCAGTTCCCAAGGAAGTGGAACAATACTACCAAAGTGAGCGACGTGATCGTGTGGGCGTAGCCTGGTTGCTAGCGGGCGTCACCCTAATACTTACTGTAATGATTGTTTTGGGGCTCTTTTTTGGCGGCCGCTGGGCGTATCGAAAAATTACTAACAAAGATAACACCACCAACACACAAACTGCTGAAACCAACCAACCCAATAAACCTGCCGAACAAAGTCCGTCTAACCAATCGCCAAGTTCAAGCTCTCCATCTTCGACAGACAATAGCAATACCAGTTCTCCAAACAACTCAAGTAGTCAGACTTCACCAAGCCAGGGAAGCGTGGCTGCGCCTACGCAAACCAATAATCCTGCCTCAGTACCTTCCGGCCCCACCCAAACGAGTGTACCGAACACTGGTCCTGGCCAAACTATTACCGTCTTTGCCCTGGTCAGCCTGGCTGGTTACATAGGTTATAGCACCTATTTACGACGCAAGCTAAACTAGTTGTCTTTTTGCTGAGTGAAGTAATTTATCTCGTTGACGATATCAAGCAATGCTTGGGCACGCTCTTTCTCGTCAGAGATCTTTTCGGCGGCATCGTAAGCTTCGTTCAAGAGAGTTTGGTCGTCGGAAGCTTGAATCATCATCATTAGGGTTCGGAACTTTTCTTCTGGAGATTGGTCAAGGTGTCCGACCAATGGCGAGAGTTGTTGGAGGGCCTTTTGTTTTATGCCCAAAAGCTCGCTATCTTTATCGTCAAGCAAATCTTCGTTGCTAGAGGCAGATGATGAATCTGAAGTGCTGGAATCGGTTGGAGCATCGCTAGTTACCGGCGTATCTGAAGGTGGTGTAGGTGCACTTGCCGCCAAATCGTCGAGAGCAGCGTGATCATCAGTGGTTGGAGGTGGTGTGGCTGGGGTTTCTGTAGTGGTTGGCGGTAGGCTTAGTCCACCGTTACCATAGTCGGGCACCGGAGCAGAGGGCGGTGCAAAACCTGCTCCATTGTCCTGCGTCTGATTATTGGTATCGTTGTTTCCAAACATTTCCACCCCCGTTAATTCATAAACGTCTAATTTTCAATTTATAAGATTCAATCTACAATAGATATGGTAACAAAGACCAGAGATAAACAAAAGCAGGATTGGAGACTAAACGTGTTAGACGATCTCAAGTATATACACCAACGTGACGCGCAGGATGCGATAGGCGTTGCGGCCAAACAATGGCAACAGCTAAACCACACCTTTGACGTAGAAGTACCGAAGATTAGAACAATCGAAAATGTGGCGCTGGCCGGGATGGGTGGATCAGCTATACCAGGAGTATTTTTGCAGTCCTGGCCAGGACTTAAAGTTCCATTTGAGATTGTCAGAAACTATCACGTGCCTGGCTATGTAAGCGATAAAACACTGTTTATATCATCCAGCTACTCCGGTAACACTGAAGAAACTTTGTCGGCTCTAGCAGAAGCCGAAGAGCGTGGTGCACAAGTTATAGTGTTTGCTGCTGGCGGGCAGCTGGCCCAAATTGCCAAAGACAAGAACTACCCACTATTTGAAATTCCTTCTGGTATTCAACCTCGCATGTCTTCCTTTTACTTTTTGACAGCCTTTCTACAGCTATTTGAGACACTTGGCATTATCGATCAAGGCAAAGAAGCCGAACTCAAAGAAGTTGCAAGTTGGTTAGAGAAGCAACCCTTGGCTTGGGCTGCTGATGTACCGGCTAAAGATAACGAAGCTAAGCAAATCGCCCAAGAACTTATGGGGAAGACGGTCATTATGTACAGTGGACCGCTGATGTGGCCAGCTGCCAACAAGTGGAAAATTTGCATGAACGAAAACGCCAAAAACACTGCCTGGTCCAACCAGTACCCCGAGTTTAATCACAACGAATTCATTGGCTGGAGTAGTCATCCGGTGGATAAGCCCTTTGCGGTAGTTGAGATTCGGTCCCAGCTGGAACACCCAAAGGTACAAAAACGCTTTGAAATAACCGAGAAACTTTTATCGGGCAAGCGGCCTAGCCCAATCGTGGTTGAGCCAAAAGGTGATGATGTTCTTCGCCAACTACTTTATTCCTCAATGCTCGGCGATTTTACTAGTATCTACCTGGCATTATTAAACGGCGTCAATCCAACACCGGTTGACTTGGTTGAAAAACTCAAAGCTGCACTTAATGACTAGAGGTTAATGAGTGAGCTCTGCACAATTGAACACCACAGACGATATAAAAAAACTTGGGACAATTTTGTCGTTTTGGGCTCATCCAGATGATGAAACATTTTGTTGTGCTGGAGTTATGGCTATGGCAGTTCAAAACGGCCAAAAAGTAGTTTGTATTACGGCTACAAGGGGAGAAGAGGGTGTGCAAGATGAGTCGCGCTGGCCTCGCGAAAAACTAGGCGAAATTAGAACCAAAGAACTCGAAGACGCGCTAAAAGTATTGGGCATAACTGAACACCAGTTTTTGAACTATCACGACGGGCAGCTAGCGGAGGTAGCTCTGGATGAAGGTACAGAGCATGTTCTAAAAGCTATTCAGCAGTATCAACCCGATACCATCCTAACATTCGGGCCGGAAGGCCTGACTGGTCACTCAGACCACCAAACTGTATCGCGCTGGGTATCGGCAGCCACCAAGCAACTCAATGAACCTCCCCAGGTCTATCACATGGTTGAAGTGCCTGATCATTATGAGAGCTTTATGAAGCCAGCTGACGAGAAGTTTAATATTTACTTCAATATTGATAAGCCACCGCTCAAAGAGCCAGCCGAATGTGACCTTTATTTTGATTTTACGCCTGATATTGCAGCCAAAAAATGTGCCGCTTTGGCTGCCATGCCATCACAAACTGAACGAATGATGAAACCGTATGACCAAGCTACACTTTATAAAATGTTTGGAGTGGAAGCTTTCGTGAAGGCTAAATAGGTTTATTTTTTAGCCCAAGACGATAGCCGACGTAGCTCACCATCAGGTGGAGGCCAAAATACAGCACCAATACTTGTAGGATCAACTCTAATGAGGGAGTCAAGGCTAGGTAAGACAGTACCAAACCACCTACGATGTAATCTATCTGGTCAAACGGAAACCAGCTAGTTCCCGGCTTGATACTTTTCTGGCGTTTGAAAAAACTTTCAATGGCATCACCAAGCAGCGCACCAAGTCCCATAAGAGCCGCTCCCAGTACAAAAATGCCAAACTCGTAAGGTAAGCTATAGAACTGATAGAGGACTATTCCTGTTATAAGCGCCGCCACCGTGCCGCTGACCACGCCACGGAGGGTCTTGTTCTGGCCAAAAAGTGGCTGACCGTTATAGCGAACCCCAAAATCTAGTGGTGTTTTCCAGCGATTTAAGACGGGAATTTTATTTGCAATCACCGGCGACATGTTGGCAACACCTCCGGGCAAGAAAAATAAGAATGCATACCACCAACTATGCATTGGTTTTCCCCAGTTTTTTTCTAAGCCGATGAGCTTTAGGGTAGAGCAGAGTACGCAATGGCGGTCGGCCAGCAGTGTGACGGGCTTTGCTCAGCTGCTCGAGCAGATTATCTGCGGCTACAGGGTCATTGACTGATGTATAGGTGGTGCCTAGGCCCTTTCGGCCGTGTGCATCACTGCTGGCAGCCATAACCTTGTCATGGAGTCGTGCCCAGGTAGCTGCTTTTGGTCCGCGGTTTTGAAAAAAGGCTCGGCCATTGTGTACTTCGACAATGTCTACGTGCTCTGCCAAGCTGTCTAGTGTGGTTTCGCTCACGCCATGGCGCACGGTTTCAAAAGGATGCGGGATATAGACAAAACCGTTTTGTTTTTTGATGGCCAGGGCTGTTTCAAGCGCAGTTTGACCTGGCTCAATGACCTTATCTAGAAATAAACCAATAATCTCGCCATCACTGGTCATAATTTCTTCGCCAACAATGATGTGTTCGCCGAGTGTCTGAGATAACTCAATAGCTCGCTCTATGGAGTTGTGGTCAGTAATGGCAACATAGTTTAATAGCTCGTTCTCTATAACTTGCACATAGTCCTCACGTTTTATCCCCCCATCGGGCGACAGGTCAGAGTGAGTGTGCAAATCAACTTTGAGCATCGTGTAAACTCTGGGTAATCCTGAAAAATCTTTGAACAGCGGTCACTGCGGCCAATAGGGCAATGACTATGCTAGCTAGAATCAGACGATCACTGAGCAGGCCAACTACCATTACAGCCATTCGTACTTCATAACCCATTAGCCCAGTGCGAAAAGCCTTGTTGGTTTGGTGACTCTTGGCCTGACCAGCAGTGACCGCCTCGCCCCAAGCGTTCACATAACTCACTAGCAGGGAAGCCCCAAGTGCAGCAACTGCCCAAACTGCCATATGCGGTCGCTCACCATACACAATGGCATAACTAACGCCAATGTAGAGCATAACTTCCTTGGCCCTGTCGGTAACAGAGTCCAGTAACATGCCAGCCTGGCTGGACGAACCTTGCAGTCGAGCCAGCTCACCATCAAGAACGTCAAATAGGCCAAAGAACACTAATAACCCAGCCGCCCACAAGTTGTGCTGCATAGCAATTAGCCAAGCGACCAGTACGTGAGCAAGTAAACTGGTGTAGGTAACCATAGAGGGGGTAAGGCGGCCACCGGTTAGGCCATTGAGCAATCGAGCCAGGGTTCTGGCACCAGATCGGACCATCTGCCGAATTGTATCCATCCGCCTATTATATCTCACCCCTGAAAATCAGCCTAGGTAGGATATAATAACTCTATGAAATCATGGACTGCACGCCAGCGGCTCATAGCCGCTCTGGTTGCATCGAGTTTCGTGAGTGTGGGGTTGTATGTCACCAGAGCCTTTCAATACGAAACCAGTCACTACATATTTTTGAACTGGAATCTGTTTTTGGCGTGGTTACCGTTGGTATTTGCCTGGTGGCTGTATAAGTGGGTGCAGAAGAACCCATGGGTATCTTGGCAGGGAGCCGTGCTGACTATTTTGTGGCTGGGCTTTCTTCCCAATAGTTTTTATCTACTCAGTGACTTGATTCATCTGCAGACAACACTAGCCCCAAATGTTATGTACGATACCGTTATGCTGCTATCGTTTGCTTGGAATGGCCTGGTTCTCGGGTTTTTTAGCTTGTTTTTGGTACACCAATTGCTCATAAAACGGATGCAACCCAGACAAGCTCATTTTCTGGCGACTGGAGTCCTGCTGCTCTGTAGTTTTGCAATCTATCTTGGTCGTTATCTGCGATGGAGCACCTGGGATGTGCTGGTCAATCCTGCCGGAATTCTTTTTGATGTATCAGACCGGATTATTAACCCCGAGGCTCATGGCCAAACATTCACGACAACCATCACGTTTTTCTTGCTACTAAGCAGTATGTACCTCGTCCTCTGGCAGTTTGTGGGAGTCATTCGTGAACAAAAGCGTCGCTAAATCACCCCTGGCAATCATTGGTTTTGGCGATTTTGCTAGGCTGATGATCAAACATTTAAGTCCGTATTTTACTATTGTGGTCGCCAGTCGCCAGACGATCCAAGACAAACAGGGCCTGGTGTTTGAACAAGTGGATATTCCAACCGCTCTCAAGCAGCCAATTATCATTCCCTCAATGCCTTCGCAGTTTTTGGAAGAGTTCTTTACTGAGAACCAGAAGTTTATCAATCCAGAGGCTCTGGT
>CAZVJS010000008.1:0-22251 GCA_964627365.1 uncultured Candidatus Saccharibacteria bacterium
GCATTACCAAAGGACGCGCGTTTATTAGCTCGATTAATCCATCGATTCATTCAGTACTCTATTATAGAGGTTGATAGGGTGATTTAGAACCGACAAAATCGAAAACTTAGTACAGTGCGGCGCCTTTGGGCATACTTGAGCCCTTCAAAATGTCCAGGACTTCGTCGGCTTCGACAGTTTCTTTTTCGACTAATTTATTCTTGAGCACTTCAAGTCTGCTTAAGTTGGCACGAATAACAGTGCGAGCTCGGTTGGCAGCTTCGGTGATCAAACTCTCGACTTCATCGTCGATAACTTTGGCAGTATCGTCTGAATATTGTCTTTCGTGCACCAAGCGGTCCAGCATCATTCCTTCGTCCACATGAAAGACTTGGTCTCGCAGCTTTTTGCCCATGCCTTGGTTAACGACCATCTCTCGGGCTAATTCCGCAGCTTTTTGTAGGTCGTTACCGGCTCCGGTCGTAATGCGGTCAGGTCCATATATAACTTCTTCTGCTACACGCCCACCAAGCATACGGGCTAAAACATCCTTATATTCAATAACGGAGTGGTAACTCTTGTCCTCGGGCGGAATGAACCAGGTCACACCACCGGTGCCACCACGCGGAATAATCGTAACTTTGTGAACCATGTCACTGTCTGGCAAAACGTGACCCACTACGGCGTGACCAGCTTCGTGATAGGCTGTAAGTTCCTTTTCCTTATCGGTCATGACTTTGCTCTTGCGTTCTGGTCCAATGGCAACTTTTTCGAAGGCTTCCGTTACATCTGCTTGGTTGATCTCTTTACGATTGCTGCGAGCAGCTATAATGGCTGCTTCGTTGGCAATGTTAGATAGATCTGCACCAGATGAGCCGGCAGTTTTGGCTGCCAAAGAATCGAGGTCGGCGTTTTTAGCCAGCGGCTTTTTGGCAAAGTGAATCCTGAGGATGGCTTCGCGGTCTTTGCGGTTTGGCAGGTCAATGTTTACGCGGCGGTCAAAACGGCCGGGGCGTAGCAGCGCTGGATCAAGTACATCGGAGCGGTTGGTCGCCGCCAAGACTATAACGTTGGTACCCTGTTCAAAGCCGTCCATCTCCACCAAAATCTGGTTGAGGGTTTGCTCACGCTCGTCGTGGCCACCGCCCATGCCGCTACCGCGGCGGCGACCAACCGCGTCAATTTCGTCAATAAAGATAATGCATGGTGAATTTTTCTTGGCTTTGGCAAACAAGTCACGCACACGGCTAGCACCAACACCCACAAACATTTCCACAAACTCAGACCCGGAAATACTAAAGAACGGTACGTTGGCTTCGCCTGCTACGGCTCGGGCCATCATGGTCTTACCAGTTCCCGGCGGTCCTATCAGCAGGACGCCCTTTGGAATCTTGGCTCCAACCGACTCAAACTTTTTGGGATACTTCAAAAATTCCACAATCTCTTGCAGATCAATCTTAGCCTCGTCGGCACCGGCTACGTCCGTAAACGTGATCTTATCTTTTTCGTTTCCGTACAAACGCGCTTTGCTTTTACCGAAGCTGAGCGCCTGGTTTCCTTGGCCTTGCGCACTACGCAGCATAAAGAACAGTACTCCGCTAATCAGAACAACCGGAATAATTCCACTGGCCAGACTAAACCAGATACTACTAGTGTTGGATTCGGGTTTTACATCTACCGTTACATCACGATTAGTAAGTCCTTGTTCATAGATACTCGAACCAGCTTCTTTGTGAGACTTTTCGGTTGGCTTGTCTTCGCCCTTTTTTATAACGGTAAGGTCGTTGCCTTTGATCTCGATTTCTTTGATCTCACCAGCGTTGGCTCGACTAATAACGTCCGAAAAAGCGACGTCCTTAAGAGTGGTGGGTTGGCCCAAGGCTGCAAAAATAACCAGGCCAATCAGAATAATCAGAGCTACAAAACCGAAGTTCTTGAAGCTCTTGCGACCATTTCCTCCCTGGTTCTTGGTAAAGGGTTTCTTATCCATAGGTGTAATTCTATTATAACCTGGCTTTTTAAAGAAATCTAGCGGTCTCAGGCCGAGAGTGCCAGATTACCCTTGTTAATAACAATTCTATGTTCTTTATCCACATCCATTCGCTTGCCCGGCTGAAGGGTTTTAGCTCCGATAATCAATTTTTCGAGCAGCTTTGAATCAAAATTTATAACCCCAAAAGATCGTAGCCAACTGGCCAGGACTTCCCGGGCCACGTTATGTGGTAGCATAATAAACCAGTGCCGATCTAGCTGCCCAGACGTTGGATGCATATGCAGGTGGTTAATTAAGTCCCTTTCAATATCGGTATTTAGTTTTGCCATATTATTGATGTGTTTCAGTAACTCTGTACGTTCGTCGTCAGATAGTTTTGCCAGGATGTTGTGCCGCACATAGTTTCGTAAGTAGCGAGTATCTTGGTTAGTCGTATCTTCTCGCCATTTGATCCTATGCTCCTTGGCATAGGCCAGTATGTTTGGCTTTGTGTAGCCTAGCAGCGGTCGGACCACATCCGAATAGGCATGAAGCGATGCCAGCCCGCGGCGGTTCGTCCCGCGCATCATATTAATAATAGCTGTCTCGATCACGTCATCTTCGTGGTGGGCTGTCAGGATGGCATCGGCACTAGTTGCGCGGCGAACCGCCCGCAAGAACCGGTAGCGAGACGAACGGGCGGCTGCTTCGCTGGCCTTTGGCCCCAAATGTCCCTCATCAAACACAAACGGCAGCCCATAATGCTCCGCAGCCGCCCGCACCAGCGCCCGATCTTCCTCCGAGTCTAGTCGAATCCCATGGTCAAAGTGCGCCACAACAAGCTTCAGACCCTCCAGATGTGCCATTACATCAAGCAACACCATCGAGTCCACTCCGCCCGACACTGCCACTACATAGGTTCCTGGTGCAATTGCTACTTCCATCTGTATAATCTTATCAGTAGTAACACCCATGCCAACCAAAAAGAAACATCACGACCACTGGAAACGTTCACTGGTCAAAACCATCAGTTACCGCATCGCTATTGTCATAGTGGTCTTTATCATTGCCTATTTTGTAACCCACAAAACATCAGACGCCCTAAAAATTACTGGTTGGAACGCCTTGCTGGCAACCATGATTTATTATCTCCATGAACGCATCTGGAGCCGTATTACCTGGGGCCGCAACTAACTACTGGACAATAATCGTGCCGGTATCACCAGAGTTCAAATGATTGTGATAGCCGTGGCTACCAGTGGTTGTAACCGTAACAGTGGCGCTTTTGCCCGGAGCAATCACACCTACGTTCAGCTCAGGGTCATCAGTGTGCTCGGGGTGTGGGTCCGAGTCAAACTGTAATGAACTAGAAGAATCGTTCTTGATCGTAATAGTCGTTCCACTCTTTACCGTCAAAGTAGCTGGGCTAAAGCCGTTGTTGGTATAGGTAATAGTTGATGAAGAGTTTTGATCAGAAGAAGTCTGATTACTGGTAGATTGTGTATTTGTTGGCGTAGTGCTCTGTGACTGAGCCGTAGTATCCGCCGCTGGTGTCTTGTTATCATTTTTCTTTGTGAGCGCAAACACCCCACCTGCCACAACCAAAACCGCAATAATAATTCCTGCAATAACACCTTTATTCATGTTCTAACCCCCGTATTAACTTGCCCATCCATAGTAGCATGCCCTACCAAACTGAACTTATACTGAAAAGAAATAGACTAGTTAGAAGAATTTGAACTCTTCTTTCTCATAGACAAAAAGGTCATGCTGCCATCAAAAAATGTGAAGTAAATTGGAAAGATAACGAGTCTCAGTGGCTGATTCAAGCTAGCGATCACGCTAAGAACACTCGCAACGAAGAATAGAGACCAGAAGCCCGTGCTTTCGCTCTCGGGTTTAGTTAGAACTCTCTTATATGTTGGTATCGCACCAATGAAATGTGCAAACAGGCCAATTGCCAAACTAACAAGCGGTGCCTTGAAAAGAACTAAAACCAATCCGCTTATTACCAAAATGCTTAAGCACACATACTCTAGCCTTCCCCATTCCTTGGTTCCTTTCCAAAAGCTTGTAAAACAAATCGATGCATTTCCTACCAACAATATGCCAGCCAACACTACAGATGCCTTTGTACTATCAATCGCCAACACGCTTGCAAAACTAATTATCGCGAGCAGTAGCCAAACGATTCTGCTAAAAACGCTGGGGGCATACTTACCTGCAAGGATCTCTTTTACGCCAATAAAGTAAGAAGATAAGCCAAACAGAAGGATCAAAAGAAACAACAAAGCTCGCATCCGCTCATAATAACAAAAGATTTCTTTTCTACCTGGGAGCAAGCGTATTGAGAGGGTCTATAGGTAATTCATACGTGCATTCAAAGCTCAGCTTGCCCCAACCAGCAAATCTGGATATTTTTCCTCTACAATTTGCGCTCAGATCTGCTTCTAGTTCTTCTTTAGCCTGTTCAAGTGACATGGAATTGTCAATAACATTCCTGGCTAATTTACTACAGTTAGCAAATAATGTTTCACACCCTAAACAGGATTCAGGTGCCGAATCCATAAGTAATAACGTCAAACTACCGTCGCCGTTTGTCTCCGACATATTTACGCTGACTATACCACTAGATCCCCAAAGCGCAAGCATGAGCAAAATAAAAAGACCTCACGTTAAGAGAGGTCAAAAATGCTTATGGTAGCAGGGGCGAGATTTGAACTCGCGACCCCAGGCTTATGAGTCCTGTGCTCTAACCAACTGAGCTACCCTGCCGTACGAACAGGGGTAAATATAGCATGTTTTATCTCTGTTGACCAGGGGCCGCGGTTCATCGTTAGTCTGCAAGTAGTGTGTCTACCGCCAGAATTTTCTTATTTGTCGTTGTGCTCAGCTCGTAGCTAAGTTCACTCGAAATAACTTCCATGATGGTGCCCTTTTATGTTTTATTTAGTGTTTGTTTGTGATCACGTATTTACTATTATACATTTATTTGCAGAATTGTCAAGATGATTATGGTTGTAAAGTTGTCCCTATTGTGTTTTAATTCCCACTACAGGTTCTTAGTTCAATGCAAGAGAAAGTTCGACGATACATCCTTGGTTCAAGGTTCAGGTCAATCGAGTTCTACAGCAGCGACTACAAGAGGTCGACCTGAAAGATACTAATCAAGGAGTACATATGTACAAATTATTCGTAGGTGGATTGCCTTTTAGCACCACTGATGAAGAGCTCCAAGAGTTGTTCGCAGCTCACGGTACTGTTGCTTCAGCTGTTGTGGTCAAAGACCGCGACACTGGCCGCAGCAAAGGTTTTGGCTTTGTCGAGTTTGAAAACGACGACGAAGGTAAGGCTGCTGAAAAAGCTCTAAACGCTAGTGACGTTGGTGGCCGTAGCATTACGGTTAACGAAGCTCGTCCAAAAGAAGACCGTCCTCGCCGTGATTTCGGTGGCGACCGTCAGCGCAGCTGGTAATTTACCGCTGTTCTTAAAAAAGCTCCCTGGCAGGGAGCTTTTTTATTTGGCATGCTTTGTCTTTGCGTATCTCATCACTACAAGAGCCGCAATTATTAGAAATATAATATTCAATACAGTGGTATAGTTCCAGCTAATTGAAGCTTCGATAACCTTGGCACTGCGCGCAGTGGGCACCAAGTTCAGAAACTGGAATGAGACTTCAATCACATAGCCTGCAGCCACCATTGCCAAGTAAAGTAGCCCGCTTAGCCATAGAGCCATCTTCATCCCATAGTATTTGCGGTAAATATTGATAATGGGCAGCACAATTAGGTCAGCAAAAATAAAGCTAATCACTCCGCCAAACGAAATCCCGCCGTTCCATAAAACCGCTGCCAATGGAACATTGCCTATCGAGCAGACAAAACTAACAACTGCCACAATTGGCCCAATTATTGGTCCCCAGATGGCTGACAAGGTTGGGTGAGTGGTTAGAAAAAAACTTTGCCAGAAGCTATGAGGTATAAGTGCCGCAGCTGCTCCGGCAACAAGTAAACCAATTGCTATATCTTTCCAAACCATTTGCCAATCCATAACAAAGTAATGAGAGGTGGCGGTTTGGCCAGCCCCAGACTTCAGCTTTGAAATAACAGAATCATCCCCACCAACAGACAGGTCCATATGAGCATGACCCTCCATTTTGCCTTGAACGCCTTTTTCGGCTACCTTTCTGGCGGCTTCAACAATTTTTGGTTTGAGCAGCCAACGGGCTAACAGAGCAAAGACTACTATCATAATTGGCCCACCAACAAACTCGGCTAACGTAAACTGCCAACCAAGTAACAGCGCCATTATAATGCCCAGCTCAATCACCAGGTTGGTTGAAGCAATTTCAAAGGCAATGGCCGCTACAAAATTGGCACCCTTAGCAAACATCGAACGTGCAATTGCTACCGCTGCGTAGGAACACGATGAGGAAGCGGCACCCAACAGCGTTGCTTTGGTAAGGGACTTCCTGCTGCTATTTGGAAGTAACCCTGCCATCTGTTTTTTGGAAATGACAGCTTGTATACCGGCCGACAGCAAAAAGCCCAAAATCAGCGCCCAGAGGATCTCCCAGCCCATAGCAAAGGCCATAGACAGTGCATCCCAAAGCATCTTACTTACTCCGGATGTTATTTAGTTCGTAGAGCTCGAGTAGTTCATTCACGGCTTTGTCTGTTGTCTTAGCATTTTTCATGTCTTCACTAATGTGTGTTCGTAAATGATTTTCAAGTATCAGTTTGTTGAGTGAAGCTAGCGAACGCTGCATTGCTAAATTCTGCGTCATAATATCCATGCAATAATCTTCGTTTTCAATCATTTTCTCAAGGCCACGCATTTGACCCTGGAGGATTTTGGTACGGTGTAAAGCTCGACTCTTAATATCTGCTATCATACCTTCATGATATACCCCCGGGGGGTATTAATCAAGCAATGATCTGTTAAGATAGAAATAGTGCATCGAACAATATCAAAAAAACAGACCAATCAAAAACCCCTAGAATTCTGGGTATATTTCTTCTCGCTGACCACTCCACTCTTCATGATTCCGCAAGCGTTGGCAATCTACCAATCACACAGCGCGCTGCACGTATCACTGATCACCTGGGTTTATTTCATCATCGCAGATATTGTTTGGATACTTTACGGTGTCAAAAACCACCTGCGGCCTTTTATAATTTGCCATATCATCTACTTCGTCGTTGAGTCCTCTGTTGTAGTCGGTATCCTTCTCTATTCCTAACAGCTGACCAATGAGGTAAGTGGTTTGAGCCTTAGAGTAGTCCGCGGCGGCGCTGTCGGCGCCGAACACCCATCACTGATACTGGTGATAATGGTCGTCCTATCATGTCTGATCTCCTTTACTTATCTTTAACTTGCTCTAAATCTTCAACCGCAGCTGTAACAACGTCGGCATGTATACGTCCTTCTGCTATCAGTGTGCCATTGGCATCAATGAGGGCTTTCTTTAGCCCTTTGGCCCAAAGTTGCTCAATCACCAAAACACCTGCCGATGTATTGTTTTTCATTTGAGCGCCAAGCTTTTTGACATCTTCTTCTGTTAAAAGTGGCATGCCATCACCCAGGCCAAATGCTCCAACGGCAGCTTTTATGTCTTCGTGCTGATCTTCAATCTCAGCGGCAGCTACGTTTCCATCTTTATCTTTGATAACAAATAGCAAGTCTATAACCCGAATGACGCCACTATCCACAGCTTTACCAAGCTCGGAAAGAATGCTTCCATCAAAATTGTTTCCATCGAACCCGACTGCTACATAATCTATTGGTCCAAGCATTTTTCCTCCTCATTAATTGACTATTTACATTGTGTGCTTCATCAGCTGCTATAGCAAACATTTATTCAACGACTTAAATAATAAGCAGTAACTAGAGACGTCGGTCTACCTAATTTTTTGACCTAATGCTCAACAAATGTAAGCGCGTAGCCAACCTGGCCGGCTCGTCCGGCACGGCCAATGCGGTGTATGTAGTCATCATATGTTTTTGGGACCGAAAAATTCACCACGTGCGTAATATCAGGAACATCAATACCACGAGCGGCCACATCAGTAGCTACCAATATATTAATATGGTTCTGCTTGAAGTTGGCGAGAGCTCTCTGGCGTTGGCCCTGTGATTTTCCGCCGTGTATTGATTCAGCCAAAAACCCTCTACCAACGAGTTCTTTGTTTAGACGCTCGACACCACGCTGTGTTTCGTCGAATACGATTGCCTTGGCAACACCTTCCTTAATCAAGAGATCATGAAGCTTATCAATTTTTTCAGAACTATTTTGATAACGAACAACATTCTGGTGTACGTTTTCACTCGTGGCACTAGCCTTCAAGGATATAGTTAGCGGATCGCGTGTAAAGTTGTCGATGAGTCTGCGCACCTTAGCGTCCATGGTAGCAGAAAAGAAGAACGATTGACGATTTACGTTTGTTTGGCTAAGAATTTCGGTTACATCGTTGATGAACCCCATGTCTAGCATGCGGTCTACTTCGTCCAGAACTATCATGTTGAAACGATGCAGCTTTAAACTGCCACGCTGAACGTGGTCCTTGATACGGCCGGGCGTGCCAATAACAATTCGTGGCAATAGTTTGACTTGGCGCAGCTGTTTGCTCATATTGGTGCCTCCAATTAAAAGCACCCCAGACAAACCACTATTTTTGGCCAGTATTTTACATTCTTCTTCAATTTGCTGAGCCAGTTCCCGGGTAGGCGCAATAATCAGGGCTGTTGAACCCGGATCGGTAATAAGCTGCTGCAGAACGGGCAGCGCAAAAGCAGCCGTCTTGCCTGTGCCGGTACTGGCTATACCGATGATGTCCTGGCCAGAGAGCGCAGGCGCAATAGCCTGATCCTGGATTGGCGAAGGTGTTACATAGCCTATGCTGGCTAGGTTAGCCTTTAGCAGGGGTTCTAGTGCAAAATCCTCAAAAGTGAATTGAGGCACGTATGCTTCGTTTTCTGTAGCAGATGCAGCTTTAATAAAGCGACTGGGGTCAATATACTCGCCCATATTTCTGCGATTATTACGCGGTTTGTTTGTGTAGCCACCATGTGACTGACGCCGAGCCATAGATGGTCCACGACTCGAACGATAAGAATAAGACATTAAAAAATGATCCTTTCGGTTAGTAGTTATTACTCTGATTGCAAGAATGAAATCGAGTAACTTCTATCACTAACCCGGGATCATTAAAAACAATTAGGTATATATTAGCATAAATATTATCAGCTGGCAACATACTCAAGATAAACAGCTTAGGGTGATATAATGAGTTTAGGTTCAATAAAACAAAAAACTATGAACAAAAACAGCTCGGGCTTTATTGGAATCGAATATATTCTAGTGATTGTTGTAGTTGGACTTGTGGGCTTTGTGGGAGCATATACTCTGCACGTAAGAAACGAGGTACATCGTTCGTCTCTCGATAATAAATTATCTAGCAGTACTTCATCAAAAGCAGTTGCGCCGGCTGACAAGGCGACTGCAAGTGCAATTTTACAATCACAATCGGGAAGTCAGGCAGCAAAATCACCTGGTTCCACCCCCACAAAGTCATCTACCCAAGTAACCGCACAGAAAACACCGACCTCGGCGACTCCAGCACCAACAGCCAATCCGGCGCCAAACACGACCAATTGTTTGCCGCAAAACCCAAGCCCATATGCAACGTACTACATTAACATGACAAATTCTCAGTATCTTCAGACTAACTCGTATGTTTACACAACAAAACTATACGCCGCATTACAATTCGCCGGCCTGATAAACACTATTAATACCAGGCAATACGTAGTACTTGCGATGGATGATTCCGCATGGAGCAGTTTTACACCGACACAGCTAAATTGGATGAATGCGAGCCCTGCTAACATGCGTTCCGTGCTTGGTTGGCAAGTAATTACAAGTTGCATCACATGGGATGGTGTAAATCCAGTCAAGGATTTAAGCACTGGAGCCACTCTTTCTGTAAATACATTAAACGGTCCTGTTACATTCACTTCTAAGTCAGGTGGAATCGGCACTTTTGGCAGTGGGTCTGTAGGTATTTGGGATTGGTTTACTAGCAATGGATCGGTTACTATAGCTGGCTTCGTAAATAAAACTTCAATACCTTAGTTCATAAAACAAAATAACAATGAAAAACAGTGAAAATGGTTTCAGCTACGTCGAGATATTACTTTTCGTGGTTATTGCCTTCTTGATTAGTTTTGTTGGGTGGTTTGTATGGCAGTCTAAGAACAATGCAAATCTTTCACTTAATAACGCAGCAAAGGCAGATAGCGTATCCAAAATTACGGTTACGAACAAAACTGCTTCACAAGCACAGACAACTCCAGCACCTACCCCGGCTCCAGTTACTAACCCAACTTCAACATCTACCAAAAAGACCACTGCTACTCCTACGAATCCTGCCCCAACACCAGTGCCAGCACCAATTGTCTTGACTCCTTCGCTCACAATATCTTCTGACGGCTGTAGTGTGACCGCCAACGGCTCCCAGGGATTTACACTCTACGTATCAGCCCACAATAGTAGTAAGGGGGGTGAAAGTACTTACACCCTACCGGCGAGCGCAACATTAACCGTTCAAACTGGAAATGTCCAAGGAATGATGGTTGATGCAATTCTCAAGAACGCAAGTGGAGCCAACCTAATAGAAAAAACTGGCACCATTACTCCATCGTACTGTTATTAAAAGATTTGTTTGTTCACTTTACCGGGTAGAACTAGAACTATGTAATAAAGTTGCGTTCATCAGAACGATTAATGATTACAACTTCATCGCCAAGCTCGATAATTCGCTCCTCATCAAATACATAATAGGGATGCTTACTGTCATATACATGATTTAAGTTCTGACCAAAAAAATTTCCTTGTGGATTTTTGGGGTCGGAGGGGTCTGTGCCATGGCGCGTCTCTCTTAACGCAGCGGTTACAGGTCGGTCTGGACGTAACCCGGTTGTTTGGTTTGTGTCTGGTACCGGACACCTGTCGCAAGCCCTCACAACAAACGCCCTCATATGACCTATTCTAATTTCTCTCCAGAAATCTTCGTCGTAGGCTTCCAAATCGCTACCCGACACTACAATATTAGGCCTAAAACGATTCATTGCTACCGGTTCTGTTAGATGAGCATTTAGTTCGGCCAACGAAGCTTCACTTGTCATAAGAAATGGGAATGAATCAGCGAACCCTACTTGGTTTGAGCCATTGTCTTTATGGTACCTGTCTGTAATCTGTCTCGGAAGACCGGGAACTAAAGTTACTAACTTGGCATCGGTTTTCAGAAATTCACTAAACCATTCGGCGGCTTCATCTCCCTCGGATCGAGCTTTAACCGGCTTTTTATGGACCGTAACATCAACTACCGGTTCAATACCCGCAAACCAGTTTATTGGAAAACTAAACTCCTCCATATGCGGGGCGGTCACCGATAACGTACTATCTAGAATTCTCGGCTCGATAAGTGCCATCTCCGGATTCTTTCTTTGAGACATGAAATTACCATAAGAATCCACCACCATCCAGTTTCTATCATATTCGAAGCCCGTTTCGGTTACTTCTAGACTATCTGTACTAATACCTGCACATGATTTAATTGGATAATAGCTAAGTCCACTTACTTCAATGCTCATATGAACATATTATATGCATCTCAATAGATATAAGCATGAGCAAGAAGGATTTACTTTACCGGGCAATAGTGGAACCAGTAGTTACATTCCTTGCCTTCATACCAAATAAGGGGCAGACTTATATTACAAGGAGCATGGAGTTGAACAAGCTAAGTTCCAAAGCTCATAGGAAGAAAGTTTACCTGACTCTCTCTATTAGCGTCGTTTTAATTGTTGTAGTTGGTTTAAGTTATGCAATGTCCGCAAACCGGCTTGGATTTATTAACCTTTCTGTAAGTGATTGGTCGCACTTTCCAAATGCTGAAATAACTGGTAACACTGTTCACATCAAACCTATTGAGCGTGTAATAACCCATAAGGACACCTCCGCTGCACAACCTAACCCACCAGTAAATATCCGAGGTTCGCATTTGGACGTATCTGGCGATTTTGAAATTAAAATGTCTGCCTCGGGAATAACTAACGGGGTAACTTTCCAACTTTTTGGACAGGTACCGAATATTTACGACGAATGGCGACAGGAACGTGCGAGTACGAGCATTGAAACTACGAGTAACGGGCTTAGAATACGCGTTTGGGATGGAACGTCACCCTCTTCAGTTGATGAAAGAATTTTTAACGTGTCACTCAAGGATAATGAGACGTTCATTATCAGCCACATAGCCAGTAGTCTTGTAGTTCGAGTGAATAGCGTGACACTGGGTGATATACCGGACCACAATATTTTTTCAAAAGGTACCATTTGGTTTGGAGCTGACGCAAACCTTGGGACTGACGGCTGGTCGATTAACTCTTTGAAGGTCCGAAATTTAGGAAATGGGCGCGTCAGTGTTGCGGCCGCCCCTAACCTGGTTGAAGTCAACAATCAATCAGATACTCTAAGAAAGCTTTCAGCAACAAACCCCAGGCATATCCCAATAGGTGCTGCTATAGCCATCTATCCATTATTAACGGATGAACATTATCGAAATATCGCACTTAGCCAGTTCAGTATTATGACCCCCGAGAATAGTATGAAACCTCAGTTTATTCACCCACAACAAAACTTATATACGTTCCAGGATGCTGACGGATTAGTGGAAGCAGCCCAGGCAAACCATATGTTAGTTCACGGCCATGCACTTTTACTGGACAAAGCAAACCCCCAGTGGATGCAGTCGACCCCAAAGAGCCAACGACAACAAGTTATGACAGATCATATTACAAATGTTGTGAGTCATTTTAAAGGCAAGGTGGCTGAATGGGATGTCGTAAACGAACCGCTTTCAGGCGACGATATTGACTATACTAATGGCAATCTGGGCATAAAACAGCAGATGTGGTCTGAGGCAATGGGCGAGAGCTATATAGATGCTGCGTTTCGTGTTGCTCATGCCGCCGACCCAGCTGCCAAGCTCTACTTAAATGATTTTGGTATGGAAAATGATGGCAAACGGTTTGATGCAATGGTTGCGCTAATCCAAAGATTGCAAGCACGGGGAGTACCGATTGATGGGGTAGGTTTTGAAGCCCATGTTTATCACGACCCCGCCGATATTATTAACCCCGACATGCTCAGGCAACACATTCAAACCCTGGCTGCACTTGGAATCGTTTCAAGAATCTCGGAAATAGATGTACTGGGTGATAAGGCAAACGTGCAAGCAGAACAGTATTCTGACATTCTAAAGGCTTGTTTAGATGAGCCCACCTGTACTTCATATACCACCTGGGGTGTTTCTGACTTATATGGTTCAACAACCACTTCAGACCGATACCCAGCCAAACTTGGCGACAGCCTGCTTTGGGACTCTAAGTATGTGCCCAAAACCGCATTTAAAAGTTTACAGAATGTTCTTAAGGGTGAGTAGCTCATAGAATCATCCAACCGTAAACCGATTAGTCTTTACTTGTTGCTAGGAACATACTGGTAAGTAACAAGTCAACACTCCGAGGTGCCGTGCATTAAAAAAGGAAAATATGTTAAATCCAGCTCTTTTAATAAACAAACGCATAAGAAGCGTAAAAGTCCGTTCTCAACGATATATAAATAATGAAGAAGAGCCAAGAGATAAAATTTCTCACGACACATTAGCAAAAGACGAAATGGTACTTGTCGAAGCAAGTCCACCTATGAGACAACGATTCAGACTTATAGCTCAAAGATTCAGAATAATTACTATTGAAAAGAAGAATCGGAAAAATAAGCAGTAGGCAGGACTCGAACCTATTAACTCCTTAGGATGTTTGAAAACAAAAAACCTCTGCTAGAAATAACAGAGGTCATAATGCTTATGGTAGCGGGGGCAGGACTCGAACCTGCGACCTCGTGGTTATGAGCCACGCGAGCTGCCGCTGCTCCACCCCGCGACGTAGTGGAATCAATCAATTTTTTGTGTCCCGATAATACTATCAAACAGGGGTAAAAAAGTCAATCGCCGCTAGAAGAGCGATGCAAGAAAAAGTCCATCCAGGCCTGGAAGTTACGTTGATAGGCTGGTTTTTGGACTCCGGCTTTCTTAGGTGTCACGGTATTTGGGTCGGCAATGTCCACAGTGTGTGCCAACGCAACGTTTTTGGGTACAATTAACACTTTCTCTCCAGGCGCAGCCAAACCAAACTGTTTACGGGCTGACAATTCTAGAAATTGATCAGTATTGAGATATTGGTTTTGCAGATAAAGGTTTTTGTTCTCTAGTTCTTTGACCTGATTCTCTTGCTGCAGCTGGGCAATTTGTTTTTGCAAATCGTAGTTGCTTTGAACAGATTTAATGCCGCTCCAGGTCACCAATACGGCAATCACCCCAAATACAGTGAGCCCAATCGCTCTTGGGTCACGAAACTGGAGTACGAACGGATGTTTTATGAATATTTTAATTTTTTCGAACATCTGCCACAGTATTATATAACTTATCTTCAATCTGTTATACTCACATTTGCCACGGGGGTGTAGCTCAGTGGTTAGAGCAGTCGGCTCATAACCGATTGGTCCCTGGTTCAAGTCCAGGCACCCCCACCAAGCATAAGCGTGATACTATTCTTTTGTGAAATACAAAAAACCAATAATTGTATTCGTTGTTATGACAATTGTCCTGGTTGGCTCAGCTTTAGTTTTCTTAAGATATAGAACACGGACTGCAACTTTCTATGAAGATGCTGGTGGATGGGTTTATCAATGCTCTAAAGCAATTCCAGTTAAATATCAGGGGGTTACGTACATGAGTGGCAAACCAAGTCTTACACCGATTAACCAATCTGATGCTGACAAATACTGTCATAATATAGGAGTCGAATAAACTTTTATGAAAATTCCAGTAGTTATAAAAAATGATTCGTTGTCCTTGTCAACCCAACAATTTATTTCTTTTAGTATATTAGTAACTCTCGCTTTTCTTACCTTCTTGCTGACACGCGGCCTTACCATCTGGGCCGCACCCGTAGCTATTATCGTCACAGGATTAGTATTCCGTGTTAAACCTCCAACAATACTAACTTTTTTTATCTTGTCACTTCTTGTAACGGGTTTTCTGTGGATAGTTGGGGGTTTGGGTCATATTGACTGTGGCGATAATTGCGGTGAGCAGGTACTTTCGGATGATGCAAACGTGCTCATGATAGCGGCAGGTACATCTATAGTTTTTGAGACAGTCATGTTTTTTGGTATGGGGAAGGAACGTTCTCAAAAATAGTTGGAAACTTTCTGGGCACTAGTAACCTCCTAAACTTTCACCCTGATGAATAGTTATCGCCTCTTGTATCTCTATCAGATACTGACGCAAATGGTTCCAATTCATACCAGTGTCCTCCACCACGAAATACGCAGTTCAAATTTATGTCATAGTATGAAGTTAGGAGTATGTCAACTTTTGCGGTATAATTAAACTCAATAAGACCACTTAGGAACTAAGTAACATGTTGGGGGCAGTCATTATTACAGTAAGCTTAAGAGCTAGGCGCTAACCATGTCTCTCACCAAACGAGATATCGATTTTATCAATTCCGAAGAGGGTATTGAGTGTAAGAGACTCTTGAAAGTTATGGTTTCGGATGATGCGTACAATACCGAACCAAGTTACAGTGCCAACAGCGATGCCTATCCAGATAATCTCATACCATTTATCGACAAACACATGAACTACCTCTGTACACACCCCACCATAAATCCATATGCCTACCTATCCAATCTTAGACTGATGACACGAGTAACAAGCGCCACTTCGCCTCGCTAGACTATCTCGATCCGTTATTTGTATAAAATCTCGCAGCTTTAGCGGTTTGTAATCCCTACACTTGAGTTCATGCTGAGAGCTTTGGCTAGTCTTCGCGTGACTTTCGCTTTGCTGGGAGTTTGGGTAATCCTAGTAGCCGTAAGCCCGTTGTTTCAGCCTTCGAATGCTATCCCGTTTACACCACCCAGTCGTCTTCCTATTGTCACAGCGGCAACAGCTACTTCGTCTGATTCTTCAAGTCCGGTGCCAGATTCTGCAGCACCAAAACCAGCGCCCGGTATAACCAGCTCACCGAAGACCACCCAACAAACTCAAACTACATTAGGAAGCATCCAAACCACCCAGACAACCTCAACAACCCAATCTGTCTCCAAACGTTCTGGGTCGAGCAAAGACCAAAACATACAACCGTTTTGCACCAAAACCAAACTTCAGGAGCTTATTCACATAGATAGCTGTCTAACTATCTAGCCGTCCTAACCTAATTGCATGCAAAGTAAAAGAGGTACCTGTATAAGGCACCCCTTTTCGTTTAGCTAAACAGTGTGGTGGTTAAGGCGTCTTGGCGGAAGGACCGTTTTCGGTAGTGGTAACTTTGAAGTTACTGTCTACCTTTACGGTGACTTGTGTACCATCAGACTTAGTCATATGCGCTTCGTATGGCGAGCCCTCGGCATCGGTTTCGACCCGTTGAACGGTTCCACCGGGTACAGCCGCCAAAGCTGCTGCTTTGACTTTCTCGGCTGTGTCACCTGTCAGAAGTTCTTCTTTGGTGCCGTTTGATCCAACATGACCACCTTTGGTCGGATCTGGTTGGCTGGTGGAAGTTGAGCTTTGGCTGGTCGAACTGGTACTGCTTGTGTCGGTTGCGGCGTTCGCTTGTAATGCACTTATGAGTGCTCCGCCCGATACTCCCAGAAAACTGGCGACCAATACCGCTCCGGGTACAACTAACTTCTTAGCTATGCTCAATGTTTGCCCCTTTCTTGTTAATGTCCCTTAATTGAGACTAACCCCAGTTTTGCACAGCGCCCTTAAAGAGCGCTGAGTAGACAACAATTACTGGGTAAAACTTCTAGCTTGCGTCGCGTTTTAGGAACAAAATCCAGGCTACAATCCAACCAACCACCAGATACGCACAAACTACCATCGCGGCTTTGCTATGAGACAGCACATGGTGTAAGTCACTGCCCATAAGACCGGTCACTTGTTGCAAGGCTAAGAATGGGAGGTAGGCTCTGTTTTCTTTCAAAAGTAGTCCGGCCAACGGCTCAATGGCCACCGGAATGACGAAGAAGGCAGCTATAGCCCCGACTTGTACACGAATCAGTATGGCCAACAAGAGGCCCAGCATGCTCATACCCCAGCCTTCGAACAGCACCCGCCACCACAGATCAGTCGGAATTACCTGGTGCGTCAAACTAAATCCTTTTACCGCCAGTCCCAGATACATCATGATGGGAGCCATTACGGCTACAAAGACAGTGAAAACCACTGCAAAAATAGCGACCGCAAAAACTTTGGCGAATAGCGTTTTAGTACGACTGCGCGAGGAAGTTAGGGTATACATAATGGTGTTGTAACGGTATTCATGCGTAGCCGATAGGATGCCCACTAAGCCGCCCCAAAATGCTAAGTTGGTGATGGCATCACTGATCAGGCTGGCCAGTTTAGTAGGGTCAGTTATGGCCTTACTGCTCTCTCCAGCCTTCACGCCTTCTATCCAAAAGGCAAAGATACACATAAGCCCAAAGCTGAATAGTAAAATGAGATAGGTAGAGCGCACGGTCCAGATTTTTTGAAGTTCAGATTTGAGCGAGGCAATCATTTTTTGCCCCCGTCATGGGCCTTGTACTCTTCGGTACCGGCCGTCAGTTCCAAAAAGACATCTTCCAGCGAAGCATCGTGGCTGGCCAACTCCAGGATAGGCACGCCGGCTGCAAAGGCCAGTTTACCAATCTCATCAGTTTGTTTGTCGCTAACTCTCAGACCGCCATCGGCTTTTTTAAAGGTAATCTTCTTGTCTTTGAGCAGTTTCTCGAGCTTTGCCAGGCCACTAGAGCGTACAAAAACACTGGAACTGGTATTGCTCGATATCAGCTCTTTGATAGAGGTATCGGCTATCAGCTTGCCTTTGCCTATCACCACTACGTCATCAGCCATTTGCGACATTTCACTCAAGAGGTGGGAAGACACAAACACTGCGTTGCCTTCGTCGGCGTAGTTTTTAAGGAAATCTCGTAGCCAGACAATGCCTTCTGGATCAAGTCCGTTAGCTGGCTCATCCAGTAGCAAGTATTTAGGGTTTCCGAGTAGTGCTGCCGCAATGCCCAGTCGTTGGCTCATTCCCAGAGAGAATTTACCAGGTTTTTTCTTGGCCTCGCTCTTCAGCCCCACAATGTCCAGCACTTCATCAACCCGTTTAGCAGGAATGTTGCCGGCGGTTGCCAGGATTTTTAGATGATTACGCGCCGAGCGAGTGGGATGAAAGGCTTTAGCTTCGAGTAAAATCCCGACTATTTCAGATGGATGATTATGTTGGTGCAGTGGTTTGCCGTCAAAAGTGGTCTGGCCTTTGCCATTATCGAGCCCCAACATCAGGCGCATGGTCGTAGATTTACCAGCTCCATTCGGGCCAAGAAAACCGGTGACTTTACCGGTTTGAACTTCAAAAGATATGTCATCAACTGCCAGTTTTTTGCGGTAGCGCTTAGTTAAATTACTGGCTTTTATCACGTTGTACACTATACAGCTGTGATGGGTTAGTGACTAGTAAATTTTTTGGCATTTCATCTGTAAAAACGTATGATATAAGTATGAAAACACGTTTTGTCGCATTCTTTAGCTCTGTTATTCTCGGATTAATAATTTTAATGAGCACTGCGGCCGCCCAAGGCGTGTATTCGTCTGGCTCGGTTGGCGTGGATGTTTCCTGGCCCAACTGCAGTGCCTCAGCACCCAAGACCGCCTTCGGTATTGTCGGTGTAACCGGCGGATTAGGTTTTAGCCAAAATGCGTGTCTGGCTAAGCAAGCGGCGTGGTTTAAGAATGTTTCATTGTACGTAAACACTGGCTATCCGGGCCAAAGCAGAGGTTTGGACTACCAAAATAGCCCACGAACGTGTGCTAGTAGCGACCTAAACTGTCTGGCCTACAATTATGGATATAATGCTGGTCAATACGCGCTCAATTACGCCACTAGCCAGGGTATTGTTTCGTCTACGTGGTGGCTGGATGTTGAAACCGAAAACAGTTGGACAACCGACGTTATGCAAAACCGCAGTAGCTTGCAAGGCGAAACAGATGCTCTAATAAACGGTGGTGTCATAACAGCCGGCGTATACAGCACCACGGCGCAGTGGCAAACCATCACCGGCAGCTGGCAAAATGGCCTACCCAACTGGGGAGCAACTACCTGGACCACTGCCAAGCAAGCCTCCAAATATTGCACCGGGCATGGCTTTACCGGGGGCAGCACCTGGCTGATTCAGTTCAAGGGCAAACTAGACCAAGACTACGCATGCTGACCCGGGTTATATTGACCTGAACTAGAAAATATCTTTTTGTATATACTAAGGGCATGAAAGCCGCTATCCGAAAACCCTATCCTGTGTATATCGGCGATGGTGTCCTGCGAACCTTTGATTTCTCAACCCTAGACGCATCAGATTATGTCATTCTGACCGATACTACGGTTGATCGCTTGCAATTTGCCAAGCTGAAAGCTAACCGTAGTTTGCCCAAAAGACAATCACACAAAATCCTGCTTCCAAAAGGAGAGCGAGCTAAAAGCTTACCGGAAATTGAACGTGTATTGCGTAAGCTAGCCCAACTAGAGATCGACCGTGACGCCGTGATAGTGGCATTTGGTGGTGGCTCAATTGGCGATGCGGCCGGTTTTGTTGCCTCCACTTACAAACGGGGAATTCGGCTGGTTCATATCCCAACAACCCTGCTTGCCCAAGTAGACAGCAGTCTGGGCGGTAAAAACGGAATTAATCTGATAGAGGGCAAAAACCTCGCCGGAACTACATACAATCCAGAACTTGTCATAAGCGATATCGGCACGCTAGGCAGCCTGAGTGCAACAGAATTCAATAATGGCTTCGCCGAACTGATAAAGTACGGCATGATACGAGACAAGAAACTATTTGAGTACCTAGAGGTCAATATACACCGCCGATCACCGGAGATCCTAATGCAGATGGTGCGCCAAGCCGCAGTGATAAAGCTGGCCGTTACCGAGCGTGATCCGTTCGAAAAAGAGCTGAGGAAGGTACTGAACTACGGGCATACCATCGGCCATGCTTTCGAGACAGTAAGCGACCACACGATGAGTCACGGCCAAGCTGTAAATATTGGCATGTTGGGCGAGGCTTATATTGCTCAGAAACTGGGTATCTTGCCCCTGAAAGACATGCAGCGCCAGAATGATCTCATCCGCTCAATTCAGCCCGATATACGTCTTGCAATTAATACAGAGCGTCTCATAAACACAATGCGCCGCGACAAAAAGTCAAAACGTGGCAAGCTTTATTTTGTGCTCCCGAGCGGCATCGGCAAAGCGCATTATGGGAAACGGAAGGTTGCTTTTCCAGTTGCAGAGCATGTGGTCGTGAGTAGCTTGCAATATCTTAGTCGTTTAGGAAGCTAAATAGCTCATCTGTTGTTTTGGCATTCATAAACTTTTCGCGTAGTTCCTTGGCACCCTCAAAGTTTTGGATATAAATTTTGCAGAATTTGTTGAGCGTGTGAACCTTGCGCTCATTGTTTTGCCAGGTTTTAGCAAACAGCTCCACATGCTTGCGATAAAGTTCAATGCGCTGTTGTTTTGTGTAGTCTGGCCATGGGCTGTCTTTGGCAAACACAAACGGATCATGAAACACACCACGGCCAATCATAATCCCGTCTAAACCGTGTTTTTCAGCTAGTTTTTGGCCTTGGTGACGCGTTATTACGTCGCCATTACCAATAATCAGCGTAGTAGGGGAGATTTGGTCACGCAACTCACGAACTTTTGCAATTTGTTCCCAGTCAGCCGGCACTTTGGACATTTGTTTTTTGGTCCTACCATGGATAGTTAACATGTTAAGCTTTTGTTCAAGTAGTAGCTTGTGCCAGCCGAAGTCCACTTCGTCAAAGCCGAGCCGGGTTTTGACAGACAAGGGCAGAGAAGGTGCCCCTTCCCTGATAGAACGAATGATCTCTAGGGCCCCTTCCCTATTTTCTGGCAAAATAAAGGCCGAGCAGGCGTTGTTCCTCACTACATTCTTTTCGGGGCATCCAAAGTTAATATCTATCCCGTCAAAGCCCATTTCTACCAGTTCAGCGGCAGTTTTTCTGAAATTTTCTGGTTTCAGTCCCCAAAGCTGGGCAATGATTGGACGTTCTTTGTAGGTAAACTTCAGGCGCTTGAGCGTGGCATCCCTGCCCTGGCTCTGCAGGGCATCAACGTTCACAAATTCTGTGAAATACAGATCCGGTGGTGCTGTTGTAGCAATAACCCGGCGAAAGACTGTATCAGTCACGTCATCCATTGGGGCCAATACAAAGAAAGGCATAGGTAAACTATTTAGTTTCATCAGTAATTAAGCTTCGCATAAGGCTTGCAAGCGAGCAACCTCTGCATCAGCCCATTGACCATCGTCTTTGTGTTGCTGAGTTAAGCGATCTTCGCTATAACGGACCGCAAATCGATAACGTTTATCCCAAAATTGCTCACGATTTGCCTGCTCCCGCTCAGTCATTGCCAGCAGTGGCACATTTTCGGCAAGAAGTGCTGGATTATCAGTAGCCGCTTCTCCTATGGCCGCAATGTGCAAAGCTAGCTCTTGCCCGCCTATATCATCCAAAAGTGGAGAATTTTCTTTCTCGTACAATGAATAGCCAAAATCCCGTACCGCATCAGCCGCAATGATAGCTGCGTGTTCATCTAAAGGTGCATCTGTCCAAAGTTGATAGCGTACCGTACTTATGGCTGCTTGACGCAGCCGAGCAATGTCACGGTCCACAAACAGACTTTGCTGAACCTTATCTTCTACGTGATAGGGTTGGCGTTCGGCAGCTTGCTTCCATGCCTCTCGCTCTTCAGGGTCGATAGGCATAGCTTTGCTTTTGTGCCTTGGTGCGTTCACATAGGCAGCGAACCTTCTGGGATCTAGCGGAAAGCGATTGTGACGTATAAACCTACTAAATAATGGACGCTGAATCGGAAGGCGATCGGACAGCGCTTCAAGCTTATAGAATGGTAGTGGATTGTCTGCCATATTCAGAAGTACCGCCAAATCAACCTGAGGAGGACGCTGACCCTGAAGTTTGCGACGAAATGTAAGGGGCAGAGCTGCTAATTTTTCGGCCTCACGCGTAGCTCGTGCCTCAACTGATTCTAGTAATAATGCCTGTGATTCGTCTGGCAGTCTTTCTGCCATAGATTGCCTC